>JBEAPQ010000360.1:0-4154 GCA_041164325.1 Planctomycetota bacterium
CCAACGGCCGCTACCGCTGCGAGCTCGAGACGACGGAAGGCCCCGAGAACGGCACGGCCTGGGTCGAGGACTACGTCGAGAACCCGGACGGTCGGAGCTACGACGTGACGGGCCCGATGACGATGCCTGCCGGCGGCGGTCGCGCGGTCCGTGACGGCTCGCCGCTCGACGTCGGCGTGCACCGCATGCGCCTGCACCTGGGCGGCGGAGCGGCGACGGTCAAGAGCCTCCGCTTCGCGCGGATGGTCCGTCACCAGATGACGCCGACGACCCTCGTCCAGCGCACGCAGGGCGACGAGTGGGTCCTCGTCTGGGCCGACGAGTTCGACGGACGCGGCGTGCCCAACCCGACGCGCTGGACCTACGACGTCGGCAACTGGGGCTGGGGCAATCGCGAGCCGCAGTACTACACGGTCGGCCGGCCGGAGAACGCGCGCCAGGAGAACGGGATCCTCGTCATCGAGGCACGCCCCGACGATCTCGGTCACGAGTGGACGTCGGCGCGTCTGACGACGCGTGGCAAGGTCAGCTTCCTCTACGGGCGGATCGAGATCCGCGCGATGGTGCCCTCGGCGGACGGGACCTGGGCGGCCGGCTGGCTGCTCGGGGACGCTTACCGCGACGAGAAGTCCTGGCCCTACTGCGGCGAGGTCGACGTTCTCGAGGCGGTCGGCTGCGAGATCGACGACGAGACGGGTGCTGGTCGCAACCACGCGTCGTGCCACACGCGGGCCTACTACTTCAAGCAGGGCAACCACATCTCGTCGACGCTGCCGATGGACACGATGGCGCGCGCGTTCCACGTCTACGCGATGGAATGGGACGAGCACTCGGTGCGGATGTCGGTCGACGGGCACCAGTACTACGTCTACGACCGCAAGGAGCCGGAAGGCGCGTGGCCGTTCGACCAGCCGCAGAACCTGATCCTCAACCTCGCGATGGGGGGCGGAATGGGTGGCCCGATCCAGGAAGGGCTCGGCGCGCAGCGGTTCCTCATCGACTACGTGCGCGTCTATGGCCGGCGCTGAGCCCGCGCCGTCCGGCGCGTTCGTCGCGCGCGACGGCAGGACGTGGTACCGGATCGCTGGCGTCGACCTGCTGCCGCCGTTCCTGACGAGCGTCGCCAGCGGGTCCGACCACTGGATGTTCGCGTCGAGCCGCGGCCCGCTGACGGCGGGCCGCCGCGACGTGCACAGCGCGCTGTTCCCGTACCGCACCGAGGACGCGCTCCACGACGCGGTCGGCCGCGTCGGCAGCCGGACGCTGATCCAGGTCGACGGTCACGCGACGTGGGAGCCCGGCACCGAGCAGGAGCGCGTGCGCGCCTGCGGCAGCGATGCGTTCTCGAAGGACACGGCCGGCACGGCGATCGCTTACGAGCACCGGTCCCAGGCGCTGGGGCTCGAGCTCCGCATCACGTGGACCACGAGCGACCGCTTCGGGATCGTCCGCCACGTCGAGCTCCGCAATGACGGACCTGCGCCGGTCCGAGCCCGCGTCGTCGACGGCCTCGTGCACATCCTGCCGGCCCTCGTCGACCCGGGGATGCAGGCCAACCTCAGCAGCCTCGTCGACGCCTACAAGTCGAGCTACGCGGTCGGCGAGAACGGCCTCGCGGCGTTTGCGCTGAGCTCGGTGCCGGTCGACCGCGCCGAGCCGAGCGAGGCCCTGGCCGCGACGACGGTGTGGACGGCCGGCTTCGACCGGACAGCCGTGATGCTCCTGTCCGAGCAGCAGCTCGACGCGATCCGCCGCGGTGCGAAGACGACGCCCGAGCCCAAGGCCCGCGGGCGCCGCTGCGCGTACCTTCTCGACCGCCGCATCATGCTGGTGCCGGGCGCGTCGGTCGCCTGGGCCCACGTCTGCGAACTCGACCAGGACGCCGCGGCCATCCAGCGGCTCGCCGCGTTCCTCGAGAGCGAGCCTGAGCCTTTCGCCGCAGTCCTCTCCGACGTCGACGCGAGCCGCGCGCGGCTCCTCGACATCCTCGGGCGCGCCGACGCGTTCCAGGATTCCGGCAACGAGGCCCTCGACGCCCGGCACCACAGCAACGTTCTCTACAACGTGATGCGCGGCGGCATCCCGCTCGACGGCCACGCGCAGACCCGCGACGCGATCCGCGCGCACGTCCGCGCAGCCGCCCCGCAGGTAGCCGAGCGCTGCGACGCCGTCCTCGAATCCTGGCCCGACCACGGCTCCGTCGACGCCTTCGCGGCCTGCGCCCGCGCGTCCGAGGACCCCGACCTCGTCCGCCTGCACCGTGACTACCTGCCGCTGTCGCTGTCGCGCCGCCACGGCGACCCGAGCCGCCCCTGGAACAAGTTCTCGATCCAGGTCCGCAACGCCGACGGCAGTCCGCGCACCGGCTACGAGGGCAACTGGCGCGACATCTTCCAGAACTGGGAGGCGCTGGCCCTCAGCCACCCGGCCTACCTGCCGGGCTTCATCGGCCGCTTCGTCGACTCGTCGACGGCCGACGGCTTCAACCCGTACCGCATCCACACGCTCGGCATCGACTGGGAGGTCGAGGAGCCGGACGACCCGTGGTCGTTCATCGGCTACTGGGGCGACCACCAGATCGTCTACCTGACGCGGCTGCTCGAGCGCTGCGAGGAGCGCTGGCCCGGTCGACTCGGCGCGTGGCTCGGTGACGCGTCGTTCGTCCACGCCGACGTGCCGTACCGCATCCGCGGCTTCGACGCGCTCGTCGCCGACCCGACGCACACGGTCGACTTCGACCACGACGCAGCCAAAGCCACGGCCGCCCGCTCCGCGACCCACGGCGAAGAGGGCAAGCTCGTCGTCGACGCCGACGGCGCGCTCGTCCGCGTGACGCTGGCCGAGAAGCTGCTGGTGCCGTTCCTCGTCAAGCTGACGTCGTTCGTGCCGGGCGCAGGCGTCTGGCTCAACACGCAGCGCCCCGAGTGGAACGACGCCAACAACGCGCTCGTCGGCCGCGGCGCGTCGATCGTCACGACGTGCGCGCTGGTCCGGCACGCCGAGGTGCTGGCAGACCTGTTCGGCGCGGTGGACGCAGTCGAGCTGTCCGGCACGGCGACCGCGCTGTTCCGAGACCTCGAAAGAGCCCTCGACGGCTTCGACCCAGCACGCGCGACGCACGACACAGCCCGGCGCGCCGAGTTCCTCGAGGCCGTCGGCCGCGCGGGCGAGCGCCAGCGCGAGGCCGTCTACGCGCGGAAGTCGCTGCAACCCGACACCCAGGTGTCGGCCGCGGCCGTGAGTTCCTTGCTGGCCTCCGCCGTCGACTGGCTCGCCGCCACCATCGACGCCAACCGCCGCGACGACGGTCTCTACCACGCCTACAATCTGCTCGAGTTCGACAGCGAGGATTGCATCGGCATCCGCCGCCTGCCCGCGATGCTCGAAGGCCAGGTCGCGGTGCTCGCCACCGGACGCCTCGGCCCGAAGGACGCGCTCGACCTGCTCGACGCGCTCCACGCGAGCCCGCTGCGCTGCCCGCGCCGCCGCGGCTACCTGCTCTACCCCGACCGCGAGCTGCCGACGCTCCTCGAACGCAACCAGCTGCCGCAAGACCTCGCGACCCGCTGGCCCGCCGTCGCCGCCTGGCTCGACGAGGCCGACCGAGCGGCCCTCCGCGACGTCGTCCGCCGCGACGACGACGGCACGTGGCGCTTCGCGCCCCGCATCCGCAACCGCGCCGAGCTCGACCGCGCGCTCGAGGACCTGACCAGCTCCAAGCCCGACGCCGCCACCGCAGCGTTCTTGGCCCAGGTCCACGAAGCCGTCTTCGACCACGCCGCCTTCACCGGCCGCTCGGGCACCTTCTTCGGCTACGAAGGCCTCGGCTGCATCTACTGGCACATGGTCTCCAAGCTCGCCGTCGCCACCGCCGAGACCATCACGCGCGCCGCCGACGACGAGGCCGACCCCACCCTCATCGAAGCCCTCGTCACCCGCTACCTCGACATCCGCGCGAGCCTCGGCGCCGAGTCCACCCCCGCCGACTGGGGCGCCTTCCCCATCGACGCCTACTCCCACACCCCCGGCCAAGGCGGCGCCCGCCAACCCGGCATGACCGGCCAGGTCAAAGAAGACGTCCTCTGCCGCCTCACCGAACTCGGCGTCCGCTGCGCAGGAGGCCGCCTCGGCTTCGACCCCACCTTCCACCGCGC
>JBEAPQ010000361.1:0-2881 GCA_041164325.1 Planctomycetota bacterium
ATGCGCCACGGTACCCGCTCGGCAGCGGTGCGGGCCTCGCCTGTGGCCTGCACCGTGAAGCGGACGGCCCCGCCACCCTCTCGCCCGCGGCAGCCGGCTGGCTCCGCACGCTGACCGCCCAGCCGGCGCGTACGTGGACCTCCCTGCGCGTCGAGCGCGGGCTGGGCGAGGCCCTGCTCTGTGCGGGGCGCTGGGTCGAGGCTGCGCTCGAGCAGCGCCCGCGACACCGACGTGCGGCGCTGGAGCGACTCGGACGCGCGGACGCGGCCCGTCCCGCGTGAACGCGCGGCAGCTGCGCCCTTCCGTGGGGCCGTGCTTTCGGCTCGAATGCGCGTCGATGCGTGCTGCAGCCTGCGAACTGGACCGAGACGGCCTTCCGGATGCGCGCGTCCACCGAGGTCTGCGGATGGTGGTCCTCCGCTGCCTCGCATGGTCGTGGGCCGTCCTGTGGGCGGGCTGCGCGGCGTCTCCTCCGCCGGGACTGCCACAGGACGCCGAAGGCGTGCTCCGCGTCGCGTCCGCCTGCGTCGAGACCGACCCCGCCGCCGCGCGCGCCGCGCTCGAGACCCTTGACGAGGACGAGCTGACCAACGCCGAGCTCGAGGGCTACAAGGCCCTCTACGCGGAGGCTCTGTGGCGCACCGGGAAGGCCTGGAAGGCATTCCGCGTGATCCGCACGTTCCCGGACGACCACCGGTTCAGCCCGTTCGCGCCGCAGGTCGAGGAAGTGCACTTCCGGATCGGCGCCGAGCTCATCCAGAGCGAGTCGACCTACTTCCTGTTCGGCTCGGACCGGGACGACGGCGAGCTGATCCTCGGCGAGTTCGTCGAGCGCTACGCCGCGAGCCGACACGCAGACGACGCGCTCCGCCTGCTCGGGGACCTCGCGATCGCAGAAGAGCGGTGGTTCGATGCCCAACGACGCTTCGAACAGCTGATCCAGGACCACCCGACGAGCGAGTGGACGTCCCTCGCCAGCTTCCGGCGGGTCATGGCGATCCACGCGGAGCTCCTCGGGCCCGAGTACGACCTCCCGTCGATGGATCGCGCCCGCAACGAGCTGCGCGACTACCTGGCGACCGCTCCCGAGCGCCCCGAGTTCCGCGACGCCGCCTCGACAGCCTACGAACAGGTCGCCGGCTGGATCATCGAACGGCACCGGATCGACGCGGAGTTCTACCGGACGATCGGCAACGCCTACGGGGAGCGCTTCCACCTCGAGGCCCTGGTCGCGGACGCTCCCGCAGACCACCCGTCGGCCTTGGCTGCCGAGGAACGGCTCGCGGAGCTCGGCCGACAGGGAGACCGCCCATGAGGACTTGCCGGAAGTTGCTCCATGGCGCGCTCGCGAACCTGGCGATGGCGCTCAGCGGCTGCGGGTATTCGCTCGGCTACGACGACTTCGGCCCTCCGGGGCGCACGGTCGCCGTCCAGGTCGTCGACAACCGGTCGTTCCGCCAGCGCGTCGAGCTCGACCTGACGCGGCAGATCCTCGAGGAGCTGACGATCCATGGGGATCTGCGCCCGGCGGACCGCAGACGGGCGGACACCGTGCTCGAAGTGACCCTCGCCGACGTGACCGGAAGGACCCTGGTCGGAGCGGGGCAGGGGTTCCCGGTCCGGGAAGGGGCCTTGGAATTCGTCTGCGAAGTCCGACTCCTCGATGGTGCGACCGGCCACGTGCTGCGGGAGACCGAGATCCGGGACCGCGCGGAGTTCCGTGCCCCGGTCGGTGAAACCGAAGCCACCGCCTACGCCGAAGCCAGCTACGATCTCGCCCGCAAGATCGTGCTCGCCCTCGAAGCCGACTTCTGACACTGGGCCCCGCCCCTCGACCCGGGGCGCGGCCCCGGATGCCCATGACCGACAAGAACTCTTCGCCGACCCCGCCCGCCGGCAACGGCGGTGAATCCGGGAGCGGCCGCGGCAGCTCCGCCCGCAAGCCCAAGGGGCTCGGCGGCGTGCTGCTGATCATGACCCTGCTGCTGGCCCTGTTCGTGATGATCTCGCGGACGGGGGTCCAGACCGAGGCGACCGTCTACGACTTCTACCGGCACCTGTTCAGCGGCAGCATCGAGGCCACGAGCTGGGAGGACGGTCGCGTCCTCGCCCAGGTCCGGAGCGACCAGGACGGGCGGCTGGAGAAGATCGAAGTCGCGCTCGACCGGGCGACCGAGGCCGACGGGCGACTGATCCAGCGCCTGCTGCCGTTCGGGGGCCGGCTCGATGCACGGACCTACCAGCGCCGCGTCGGCGAGTTCCAGCGTCAGGTCGAAGAGGGGGCGCTCGGCGTCACGCAGGCGATCTTCGTGACCGAGATGCCCGCCCGCCAGGATCCGCGCCCCGGCGAGGACCCGACCCAGCCGCCGGCCCCGACCGGCTCGCCTCGCTCCTACGCGGTCGCGATCGTCGACGACGGCGCGGGCGACGGCGAGAAGCTGTTCCGCATCGAGGCGGGCGGCGACAACGTCGCCAACCTCCTGACGCTCCGCCAGGCGCTCGAGACGCGCGGCGTGCCGATCGAGGACCGCTCGATCTCCCGCGATCGCCGGACGCTGCGGATCGAGCGCCCGAACACGGCGATGCTGTACTTCCTCGGCACGATCGGCCCCTGGCTGCTGATCCTCGCCGTCGTCTGGTTCTTCATCATCCGCCAGATGCGCGCACCGGGCGGTTCGGGTGGAGTGCTCGCCTTCGGCCGAAGCCGCGCCGCGCTCTACACGAAGGAGAACCGGACGAACGTGACGTTCGACGACGTCGCCGGCATCGAGGAGGCCAAGGACGAGCTGCGCGAGATCATCGAGTTCCTGAAGAACCCCGGGAAGTTCGCGAAGCTCGGCGGGAACATCCCGCGCGGCGTGCTGCTCGTCGGTTCTCCGGG
>JBEAPQ010000362.1:0-2770 GCA_041164325.1 Planctomycetota bacterium
GACGGCCACGAGATCAGCTGGTCGTCGGTCAGGTGCAGCTGCAGGTAGTTGGCCCCGGTAGAACCACATCCTTTCGACGACGTCGCGCCGCGTGGCCGGCGAGTGTGGATTGCGCCCCATGTCGCCCATGAACGACCGGCGGCCGAAGTCCGGCGCCTCCTCCCACGTCCCGTCTTCGAAGCGCGGGTCGCAGTCCCCGATGCGGACCCGACACAGCGACTAGCGTGCGCCGCCGCCACCCAGCACACCGCGCCGTCCCGGCCGACCGCTCGATGCCCGGATGCCCCCCGGCTGCCGCCCCCCCTATCGGACCAGCAGCGTCGGCACCGACGACGCGCGCAGCAGGCCGTTCGTACGGCTGCCCACGAACAGGCTCCGCAGCCACGAGTGCGCGTAGTCCCCCATCACCAGGAGGTCGCTCTCGGTGTCGCGAAGGGCCGTCGCCACGCCGCGCTCGACGTCCCCAACGGCCGGCAGGACGGTCGGCGACCTGCCGGCTTCTTGCAGCAGCTGGACCGCCGCATCGAGCTGCCGGTTCCCTTCGACAGCCCCGGCGGCGAACACATGAACCGACACCGCTTCGAACAGAGCGCTCCGCGCGACGAACTCGACGGCCTTGCGGCTCGTCCTCCGCCCATCGAGTGCGATCAGGACACGCCGCGGCTCGCGCCACGCGTCGGTGACCGTCAGGATCGGGCGTTGCAGCGCGCGCAGCATGCGCTCGAGGTTGCGGCCCAGGTCCCGCTGCGTGATCTCGGCCGACGCCCCGCGGCGGCCGAGCACGAACAGCTGCACGTCCGGCTCCTGCTCGACCAGCGTCTCGTCGAGCGAACCGTGACGCTGCCGGACGTCGACGCTCGGGCAGCCCGCCGCACTGGCCCGCTGACGCAGGCGCTCCAGGAACTTCCGCCCCCGCTCGCGCGCGGCGCGCGTCCGCGCCTCGTCCTCGCTGCTGAGCGCACCGAGCAGGTCCTCGCGCGCATCGATGCCGATCGCGCCGCTGTGGTCGTGGCTCGACGCAATCTCGGGCTCGCGGTCGATGACGTGGAGGAACTCGAGCGGCGCGGCGAGCCGACAGGCGGCCCAGGCCGCGTAGTCGCCCACCGTGTCCGCATAGTGCGACTGATCGACGCAGGCGAGCACGCGTGCGCTCCGGGATGAAGGATCGTCCTGCATGCGTCAGTGCCCCATCAGCTGTTCGACGGCGTCGGCCTTGTCGTGCACCGCGAAGCGGTCGACGAGCGTGGCGCTGGCCTGGTTCATCCCGACCACCTCGACCTCGGTGCCCTCGCGCCGGAACTTGACCACGACCTGGTCGAGCGCACCGACGCCGGTGATGTCCCACAGGTGCGCGCGCGACACGTCGATCCGCACCCGGTCGACGACCTCGCGGTAGTCGAACGCCCCCTTGAAGCGATCGGCCGACGCGAAGAACACCTGCCCCGTCACGCGGTAGACGCGCAGCCGGCCTTCCTCGCTCGACTGGGAGCCGACGTGCAGCACGTTGCTGACCTTCCGTGCGAAGAAGGCGCCCGACAGCAGGACGCCGACGATCACGCCCTTCGCGAGGTCGTGGGTCGCCACCGTCGTGACGACCGTCGCCACCATGACGATGCTCGAGCTCCGCGGGTGCGTCCGCAGGTTGCGGATCGACGCCCAGCTGAACGTCCCGATCGACACCATGATCATCACGGCGACGAGGGCGGCCATCGGGATGCGGGCCACCACGTCGCCGAGGAACACGACCAGCACGAGCAGCGTGACGCCAGCCGTCAGCGACGACAGTCGCCCGCGGCCGCCCGACTTCACGTTGATGACCGACTGGCCGATCATCGCGCAGCCGGCCATGCCGCCGAGCATGCCCGCGACGATGTTCGCGCAGCCCTGGCCGACGCACTCGCGCTGCTTGTCGCTCGCCGTGTCCGTCAGCTCATCGACGATGGTCGCCGTCATCAGGCTCTCGAGGAGCCCGACGACCGTCAGCGTCGCCGCGTAGGGCAGGATGATCCAGAACGTCTCCAGATCGAGCGGAACGTCCGGCCACAGGAAGGCCGGCAGGCTCGACGGCAGCTCCCCCATGTCGCCGACCGTGCGCAGCTCGATGCCGAAGCCCACGCTGACCGCCGTCAGCACGACGATCGCGATCAGCGGGGACGGCACCGCCCGGGTCACCAGCGGCACGAGGTAGATGATCGCCAGCCCCGCCGCCGTGAACGCGTAGACCGGCCAGGCCGCGTTCGTCAGCTCCGGCATCTGCGCCAGGAAGATCAGGATCGCCAGCGCGTTGACGAAGCCGGTCACCACCGACCGCGACACGAACCGCATCAGCCGGTCCAGGCGCAGAGCCGCAGCACCGAGCTGGAGCAGACCCGTCAGGAGCGTCGCCGCCAGCAGGTACTGGAGGCCATGGCTCTGGACGAGCGTCACCATGACGAGCGCCATGGCGCCGGTCGCCGCCGAGATCATCCCCGGACGCCCGCCCACGAACGCCGTGACGGTCGCGATGCAGAACGACGCGTAGAGGCCGACGGCAGGGTCGACCCCGGCGATCAGCGAGAACGCGATCGCCTCCGGGATCAGAGCCAGGGCGACGACGAGGCCAGCGAGCAGGTCCTGGCGGGGGTTGGCCAGCCAGTCCTTGTAGATCGAACGCATGCAGAGCCAGAGGAGAGGAGGAGCGACTCGTCGACGCGCCCCTGGCACGGGCATGGATCAACGAACGGACGGCAGGCGCGCAGCGAAGATCCGCCCGCAGGCCATCCACGGACCC
>JBEAPQ010000363.1:0-8943 GCA_041164325.1 Planctomycetota bacterium
CATCTCGAGCCACCGCGTTTCGTCGCGTCGGGCCGACGCACGCGCGCTCCCGGCTCGGGCGACCAGCTGACGATTGCCGTCCATCCCGGGCAGACCGAGCCGAGCTGCCCGGAGATCACGATCTCGGCTTCGGGAGAGGCCCTGTCCCCGACGCTGCGCGCCCAGTTGACGGCCGCCGTCGGCGCCCTGCGCACTGCCTGCGAGGCGGCCGCGCTCCTCGAAGTCGGCGAACATGCTGCGGCCGAGAGGACGATCGAGGGCTTCCTCGACCACCTGGATCGGGAGGGCGTCACCGGACTCGGCGTGCTGTTGGCTCCGGTCCACGCACAGCTGGGAGCGGCACTCGTGGCATCCGGCGAGCCGGGCCGAGCCCGGCAAGCACTGTCGCTGGCCCAGCGTGCCTCACCGGACTGCCACGCACTGGGACAGGAGATCGCCCGCCTCGACGCGCGGCTCGCCCGCACGGAAGCTGCGTCGTCCCTGCTCGGACAGATCGCGGCCGACCCGCGAGGAGGAGCCGCCACGCGGATCGCCGCCGCGACCCCGGCGGACCGCGCGCTGCCGGCATCGATCGGCGCAGCGACCCAGGCACACATCGCCCACCGGGAAGCCCGTCGCCGACTCCACGCAGGAGACGTCGAGGGCGCGGCGGCCTGGGCAAGCCGGGCGCTGGAACACGCTGCAGACCCGACGCTCGGCCTCGACCTGGAGCTCGCGCGAGCCCGCGGTGACCACCGGACCGCGTTCGTCCTCGGGGTCGAGCAGCTCGCACGCTTCGGGTTCGACCCGCAACTCGTGCTGACGATGGCGGATGACGCGGAAGCCTTCGGAGACCCGAGCGCGGGCGTGCGACTCCTCGCGCGGCACTGGGACGAACTGGAACGGACGGCCCCCACACCGCTCCGCGCCACCGTCGACCGGCTCGCCAGCATCGCAGGAACGGATCGGACGGCACGCATCGCACTGACCGAAGGATGCCGCGCGCTGTCGAGCCGCGTCCTCGACCCCACCGCCCGTGTCGACCTGCCGCGGACGCGTCTCGCGTCCCTGCGCAGCCGCGCCCTGCCGCACGCCCCGCGCCCGCAGCTCCTCGACGCGGGGTTCGGACTCGGCCCTGGGCTGGCGCCCGCGCGCTGAACCCTCCAGTGCCCCCCGAACCGCGACCCAGCCGGAGCGGGGCGCGGACGTCAGTCGCCGGTCGGCACCGCTTCGACCGTGACTCCCCGCAGCTGGGCGGGCCCGAGGGCACGGACGAGGATCGACTCGCCGGGGTCACGCACCGTGAACTTCCCGGTCGCGAGACGAGGCCCATCGGCACCTTCCCATCCGACGAGCACGTCGACCCCATCGCCCCGGCGTCTGGACCACTCGACTTCGAGCCGGTGCCAGGCGCCGTGGGTTACCTGCGCAGCCGTCTCCGCCGCCGCGGCGAGCGGTCCCGCCAGGGCCCGCCGCAGTGCGTCCTCCTGACCGAGGAGCTCCGGGGGGCCCTGCTGCAGGGCGACACCGACCTCTCCCCCCGGCAGGACACCGAACGCGAGCGTCACGCCCCCCAGATGGACCGCGAGGCCTTCGGCGAGCTGGTCCGCGCGCGGGAACCGGACCTCCAGTTCGAGACGGATGGTGTCAGGCTCCGAAACCGGCAGGGGAATGCCGAGGACCGGGCCTGGGCCCACGGACGTGGTCACGTCGCCCGCCGGCGCCAGCGCGGCGCGGCCTCCGGCGACGAGCTGCGGCATCGTCCCCGATGCGCGCACACGGTCGGCATCCAGGACCTGCAGTTCGAAGCCCACGGGGAACCGCGCCCGGGCTCCGACGAGGAGCTGCGCGCGGCGCTGCTGGGTGGCGAGCCAGAGACCGAGTTCGGCGCGCAGTGCGGCCGTCGGCGCCGGCGCGTCGCCGGGGGTTCGGGCATCGAACTCCTCGAGGGCCGCTCGGAGACCGACGAGGTCCTGCGCAGCCCGGCGCTCGACCGCACGCGCCAGCACGGCGTCGACGGTCCGCACCGACGCAAACCGCTCAGCCTCCCGGGCGGCCCGCAGCTGCGGCCAGATCCCGGTCTCCACGAACTGACGTGCACCGGGCTCGAGCCCATCCACCGCCTGGGCATGGCGCCCCGCAGCCAGGAGGAGGAGCGCGCGCCCGATCGGGTCTGCGGTGACCGGGCGCGGGCCCACTCGGGCGAGGGCGGACGCCCAGTCGACGTCGCCGAACGCCAGCGCGCGGCCCGTGGCGTCGATCCATCCTCCCCGCGCGCCGGGCCGGACGTGGCCGTCGTCACCGCGCTGCCGGATGGCATCGGCGAGCGCGCGCTCCCAGTCCTGCGCGGCCGCAAACGCCGCGCGGTGCGCCTCCGCCGAGACAAGATCCGCAGCCTCGCGCGCATCGAGTGTGGCCAGTGCGGCCTGCGGGCCTGCCTCGAGGAGGCAGCGGTAGGCGAACGCCAGGAGCTCGGCCGACGCCGCCTCCCGGAGCCCGGCCTGCAGGGCGTCGACTTCGAGCGCCACGGCATCGAGGCCGGCGCGCGCAGCGTCCCAGGCGGCTCGGAGCTCCCCTTCGAAGGGCCCGAGCGAGCGCTCGGCGCTGGCCACGTCGCCGGCGAGGCGTCGTGCACCGAGCTCGAGCGCGCCGAGCCTCGCCACCACCGAGGGTTCCTGCTCGCGCACTCGATCGAGCGCGGCCAGACCCGCCTCGATCGCCACCAACGCCTGACGCTGGGACGCCTGCCGCGCCGCGTCGACTTCGTCCACCAGCTCCTCCCCGACCCGGGCCTCGAGTTCGCCGAGTCGGGCTGCTGCGCTGCCGAGGAGGCTCGTGCGGCCGGGGAGTCCGTCCTGTCCGAGGAACCCGTCGAGCCCACCTTCGAGCACGCGCACGGCGCCGGTGAAGTCGCCCACGCGAGCCAACGCGAGCGCCTCATCCCGCACCGCACCGCGAAGGTGCCGCTCCGTCCTGCGCAGGAGTCCATCGACCAGACCCTCGCACCAGGACTCGACCGCAGCGCGCAGCGCGGCGAGCTCGGCGATCGCGGCGCTCCGCAGCTTCGCCGTCGGAAGCGCATCGGGCTCGAATCCGAGGGTCGCCGCGAGCTCGGGCACCGCGCGATCGGAGAGGAACCCGTCGGCGTCCGCGAATCGACCTGGCTCGGCAAGCCAAGCCATCGCCTCGGCCCGCCGGGAACCGCGCCATGCGGCGAGAGCCTCGTCGAGGGCCACCCGCATCTCGGACTCGAGATCGTCGAGCGCGCGCGCGAGGACACGCTCGTCGACACCCGCGCTCCGACCCGCCGCAACGACGCCCGCACGGTCCCGGAACGTGGCGGCCGCACGGAGATCGTCTTCGAAGGCGGCGCTCGCGCCCGGGGGCGCGACGGAATCCGGGGAACCGAGCTCTCTCACGCCAAGGACCAGCGCGGTGCCGACGAGGGCCGTGACCACGCCGGCGACCAGGAGGACGCGGGCCCCGGGCCGTCGACGGCCGGCAGGAGCCGATGCTCGTTCGTCCCCGCGGGCCTCCGGCTGCTCCAGCGCTGCACGGTCGATCACCGGCTTCTCGTGGCGCTGCAGACGCTGCAGGTCGACGAGGAGCTCGCGCGGGTTCTGGTAGCGGAGGTCCGGGTCCTTGCTCAGCAGCTTCCGGATGACGAGGCTCAACCCATCGCCGAGCGCTGGGTTCACCGACAGCGCCGTCGGCGGCCGTTCGTGCAGGACCTTGGTGATCAGTTCGCCGATCGTGTCCGCGTGGAACGGCGTCTGGCCGGTCGCCATGTGGAACAGCGTGGCGCCGAGGGAGTAGAGGTCGCTGCGGACATCCGCGCTGCGGGGATCCCGCGCCTGCTCGGGGCTGATGTACTGGGGCGTACCGACCGTCGCACCCTCGCGCGTCAGCTGGAGGTCGGTCTCCACCTTCGCGAGCCCCATGTCCGTCAGCTTCACCCGACCGTCCTTGTCGATCAGGATGTTGCCGGGCTTCACGTCGCGGTGGATGACGCCGCAGTCGAAGGCGTGCGCCAGCGCTCCCGCGATCTGGACCGCGACGTCGAGGACCTGTTCCTCGGGGAACATCCCCCACTCGTGCAAGAGCTGACGGAGGGAGCGCCCTTCGACGAACTCCATCACGAAGAAGTGGTAGCCCCCTTCTTCGCCGAGGTCGTAGCCCGTGACGATGTGCGGATGGTTGAGCTTGCCGACGATGCGCGCCTCGCGGCGCAGCCGCTCCACGTAGCGCTCGTCCCGAGCCAGCGCCGGCTTCAGGACCTTGAGCGCGACGATCCGGTTCATGTGCTTCTGGCGCGCCTTGAACACGGTTCCCATCGCCCCGGAGCCGATCCGGGCCAGGATCTCGTAGTTCGAGAACGGCTGCGCGAAGCTCACGACCCGTCCCCGCCCTCCGCGTCGATCCCGTACTTGTCGAGCTTCCGCTGCAGCGCGAAGCGCGACAGCCCGAGCATCTCGGCCGCCCGACTCTTGTTGGCGCCGGACTGTCGCAGCGCGCGGCGGATCTCCCGTTCCTCGAGTTCGTGCACCAGGTCCGGAAGCGTGGTGCCCCGCTCGGCAGGCGTCGGCCCGTCCTCGGTCTCCGGTCCCGGTGCCGGCTCGAGGACATGCGCACTGAAGTGCTCGGGCTGGATCACCCCGCCTGCGAGAATCGCCGCGCGGCGGATCTCGTTCTGCAGCTCACGCACGTTGCCCGGCCAACGGTGACGCGCGAGCGCGGCCATCGCATCGGGAGTGACGCGGGTGCGCGAAACCTGACCCTCCCGCGCCATCTCGCCCAGAAACCGCTCGACGAGCAGCGGTATGTCCTCGCGGCGCTCGCGGAGCGGCGGCATCTGCACGGGCAGCACGGCGAGCCGGTAGTAGAGGTCCTCCCGGAACTCACCGTCCCGCACCAACTCCTCGAGGTTGCGGTTGGTCGCCGTCACGAGGCGGACGTCGACGCGGATCGTCTCGCGGCTCCCGAGCGGCCGCACCTCCCCTTCCTGGAGCACGCGGAGCAGCTTCTTCTGCAGGTCGACGTGCATGTCGCCGATCTCGTCGAGGAACAGCACACCGCCGGAGGCCGCGAGAAGCAGTCCCTGCCGCGCGGTGGTCGCGCCGGTGAACGCACCCTTCTCGTAGCCGAAGAGCTCGCTCTCCAGCAGGGCCTCGGGGAGGGCCGCGCAGTTCTCGGAGACGAACGGGCCCTTCCTGCGAGGCCCGAGCCGGTGGATCGCCCGGGCGATCAACTCCTTGCCCGTGCCGGACTCACCGAGGACGAGGATCGGGTCTTCGGCGGGGATGTACTTGTCGAGCAGCCGGAAGACCTCGTGCATCCGCCGGCTGTCGCCGACGAGGGCCCGGTAGTCGTGTGCGAAGCGACCGCCGTGACTCGACACGTCGAGTTCCTTCCGCATGTCGTCGATGGTCGCGGCCTGCTCCTGGACGCGTCCCTCGAGCTTGGCGTTGAGGTGCGAGATCCGGTCGAGCGCGCGCTCGAGCTCGACGGTCTTGTCCCGCAGCGCGTTCATCGTCCGCGCGTTGTGCAGCGCGATGCCGGCGTGGTCACACAGCGACAGCAGGAGCTCTCGCTCGCGCTCTCCGAACACCTGGTTCTGGAGGCGGTTGTCCACGTAGAGGACGCCGGCGACCTCGCCGCGCATCCGCAGCGGGATGCAGAGGACCGCGCGGAGTCGCAGGTCTTCGACAGACGCCAATCCGCGGAATCGCACGTCCTCCTGGGCGTTGGTCGTCGTCTCCGGAACGCCCGTCTCCCGGACGCGCTGCGCGATCGTCCGCGAGATCTTGAACTCCGGCGAGTTGACCTCTTCTTGCGCGAAGTTGCGGGCCACCTCGACGGTCGATTCCTCACCCTGGCCGAGGATGAGGAATCCCCGTTCCGCGCCGCTGAGCTCGATCGCGGCATCGACGATGCGCGTCAGGAGCCGCGTCAGGTCGAGCTCCTGGTTCAAGGCCCGGGCGATCTCGACGAACGCGCGGAGGTCCTTCGGAGACTGCCGGCCCTCGGCCACTGCCGTGTCGTCGAAGGACGGCTGCTCGGGCGGCCGCGCCACGAGCTCGATCTCGACTCCTCCGACCTTGAACCGGTCACCCGGTCGCAGCTCGGCGCGGTCGATGGGAACGCCGCGCAGCCGGGCGGGGTTCTGCGCCCCTTCGTCGATCAGCGCGAAGGTGCCATCGCTGCGCCGCTCGACGCGGCAGTGGCGACGCGACACGAGACGATCCTCGAGGACGAGGTCGCAGTCCCGGCTCCGCCCGAGGACGACGGCATCGAGATCGAAGTCGTGGGACTCGACCTGACCATCGCGGTGGATCAGCAGCTGGAAGGGAGCGACATCAGTCATGCGGAAGGGAGCCCATGGTAGGCAGGGCCGGCACCCCGTCGAGAGCTAGCCCGGGACCCGATCGAGGTCACGCTGCCGGGCACCTTCCGGGCGGGAATGCCCCGCCCGCGGCGCTGTCCGCGGCGCTGTCCGCGGAGGATGCCCCGTGCCTCCGGGGAGGGCATCCGCCCCCGCCGCCCCACCCGGGGTGACCGACGTCCTTCCCTTTGCCGTCGCCATCGCGAACGCGGGTCATGCCGACCGTGCACGTCACGAAGGGGCTGCGCAGCCCCGCGGGCTCCTTAGACTCGGGGGATGACCGCGGCCGCCCCAACCGCCTCACTCAGCCAGCCGTCGCGCTGGCAAGCTCCTGCGCTCGTCGTGCTCGTCACACTCGTCGCCTACTTCGGCATCTGGGATGCCGGCTACATCTGGGACGACGAGGACTACGTGACGCAGAACCCCCTCCTCCGGGTGCCCGACGGGCTCTGGCGGATCTGGTTCTCGCCCGCAGAGCTGCCCCAGTACTACCCGCTGGTCCACACGACGTTCTGGATCGAGCACCAGCTGTGGGGCCTGCAGGCAGCCGGCTACCACGTGGTGAACGTCGTCCTGCACGCCCTCAACGCCGTGCTGTTCTTCGGGATCCTCCGTCGGCTTCGGGTTCCGGGCGCGCTGGTCGCCGCACTCCTGTTCGCGACCCACCCCGTGCACGTCGAGTCGGTTGCGTGGATCACCGAGCGGAAGAACGTGCTCTCCGGGACCTTCTACCTGCTGTCGCTGGGCGCGTGGCTGCGCTTCACGGACGGCGCGCGGCGCGCGTGGATCGTGTCCTTCGTGCTGTTCGCGTGCGCGCTGCTCTCGAAGACCGTCACGTGTTCCCTGCCGGCCGTGTTCCTGCTGATCACCTGGTGGCAGAGTCCCCGCGGCCAGAGCCCCGCACAGGCGATCCGCGAGCGCATACCCGCCACGCTGCCGTTCTTCGTCGCCGGCTTCGTCGCGGCGATGGTCACCGCCGCGCTGGAGCGGGGACACGTGCGCGCCGAGGGACCGGAGTTCGACTTCAGCGTCGCCGAACGCATCCTGATCGCGGGACGAGCGCTCTGGTTCTACGCCGGCAACCTCATCTGGCCGTTCGGCAACTGCTTCAACTACCCCAGGTGGCTGCTCGATGCCTCGAGCCTGCTGCAGTGGGCATTCCCGGCGGCCGCGGTCCTGCTGCTGGCCGCGCTCTACCGCGCGATCCCTCGCATCGGCCGCACGCCGCTCTTCGTCGCGCTCTGCTTCGGGGGCAGCCTCGTGCCCGCGCTCGGGTTCTTCAACATCTACCCGATGCGCTACTCGTTCGTCGCGGACCACTTCCAGTACCTGGCGAACCTGGCTCCGCTCGCGTTGGTTGCCGCTCTGGGCGCGCGCGCGATCGGCCAGGGTGGCTCGCGGAGCCCGCTCGTGGCCCGCGTCGTCGCAGGAGCCGTCCTCGCCCTCCTGACGATCCAGACGCAGCGTGCTCTCGCCGCCTACGAGGACGCTGAATCGCTCTGGGTGGAGACCCTCGAGCAGAACCCGGACTCGTGGCTGGCGCGCACGAATCTCGCAGGCTACCTGATCCAGCGCGGCGAGCTCGACGGTGCGATCGACACGCTGGAGCGCTCCCTCGAGATCCAAGCACTCTCCGGCCACGAGGCCGTCGAGACCTGGATGGCGCTCGGTCTCGCGCACTGGCGACGCGGAGCCCTCGCAGAGGCACGGAGCGCGTTCGAGAGCGGCCGCCGCGTCGATCCCTCCAACAACCAGAATCTCGCATGGCTCGGCGGCCTGCTCCACGAGATCGGCGCCTTCGAGGCCGCCGCCGAGGCGCTCCAGAGCTCGATCGCCATCCGCGCGGACAACTGGACCGCGCAGGCGTTCCTGGCCGAGCTGGCCGTGAGCACCGGAGATGCCCCGTCGGCGATCGCCCACGCAGACGCGGCGCTCGCGCTGAACCCCCTCGCCTACCCGGCTCTGCGCGCGCGCCCGCGCGCGCTGCTGACGCTCGGCAGGATCGAGGAGGCGATTCAGGCGGCGGGCACGGCACTCCTCCGCGATGCTTCGACGGAAGCCACCCGCGCGATGTTCATCGACGTTCTCGCGGCCTCGCTCCGCACGTTCGAGCCCGCGCGGGCGGCCGCCATCGCCCAGATGGTCTTCGCCCAGGTCCCGAGCGAACTGACCGAGTCGCTCCGTGGAGCGCTGCTCGCGGGGCTGCCCGACGAGACACGTCGCCGCGCGGTCCGGACCGCTCTCGATCGATCGTAGCTCGGAGACTCCGCCGACCGCCCGCGGGGTTCGCCCTCGCACGCCGGGGGCTCTAGACTTCCGACGCACCTCTTCGACATGCTCCGAAGCCAAGCTCCGAAGCTGGCCATGGCCAGCCTTCTCGCCGGCCTTGCGCTGGCACCGTCTCCTCGCTCGCAGGACATCCGCTTCAACCGCGACGTCCGGCCGATCCTCTCCGACCGGTGCTTCCAGTGCCACGGCGTCGACGCGAAGGCCCGTAAGGCCGACCTGCGACTCGACACCTGGGAGGGCCTCACGGCACCCCGCGGCTGGAGGCTTCCGGCGGTCTCCCCCGGGAACCCGGA
>JBEAPQ010000364.1:0-3550 GCA_041164325.1 Planctomycetota bacterium
GCGGACGTGCCGTTCACGCCCGATGAACGCGGGTACTTCCTGTCCGGGCGCAACCTCGCCCTGGGCCGGCCTTTCGAGGTTCCCGAGCAGCGCTTCCAGGGCCCACTCGGACTGTGGGCGAACCAGCTGTTCGTCGACGGACCGCGCGTCGACCCCGACGAGCTCGAGCCGGTCCGCGCGTCTGCGCGCTTCGGCATGCTCGGCTTCCCGATCCTGCTCATCGCGGTGATCGGGCTGTGGGCACAGCAGCTCTACGGTCGACGGGCCGCCCTGCTCGCCGTGTTCCTGGCGGCCACGAGCCCGACACTCCTCGCCTACGGACCGCTGCTGGCCGTCGACGTCGCGCTGACGGCGATGAGCACGCTGTGCTTCTTCGTGCTGTGGCACGCGCTGCGGCGACCTTCCTGGCCGCGCGTGCTGGGGTTCGGCGTCGCGACGGGGCTCCTGCTCGCGACCAAGTACACGGCGTTGCTGCTGGTCGTGGCCGCCGTGCTCGCGGTCGGCGTCGCGATCACCCGCGGCGCGGATCTGCTGCCCGGGCACAGCGCCGATCGCAGCCTCGCCGGACGCCTCGGCCGCACGTCGGCAGCCCTGCTCGCGGCCGGCGCGGTCGCGCTGGTGACGCTGCACGCGTGCTACGCGTTCGTGCTCCCGACGTTCGACGCCGGCCGTGCTCCCGAGCTGACGTCGGGCGTGTTCCGCGCGCTCGGCTCCCTGCCGGGTGGGGCCTCGCTCCTCGGCCTCCTGCCCGAGCCCTTCGTGCTCGGCGCGGACTACCAGGCGACCGTCTCCCGCGACTTCTCGGGCACGTTCCTCGACTACGCGGGGAGCCACTGGGCCTACTACCCGACGTCGTTCCTGGCGAAGACGCCGCTCGGCGTGCTGCTGCTCTTCGTGCTCGCACTCTGCGCGCGCCCGGCGATCGAAGCAGCGCGCGCCCGCTTCGCGGGAATCTGTCTCGCAGCACCAGCGCTGGTCCTGCTCGTCTACCTGAGCGTCGCAAGCTCCCTGCAGATGGGCATCCGCTACCTGCTGCCGCTGCTGCCGATGCTGTTCATCCGGACCGGCGGCCTCGCCGCAACCCCGTTCGCCGGCTGGGGGATCGGCCGCGTCGTCGTCGGCGCAGCGGCGGCCAGCTGCCTGTGGGCGGTCGTCAGCACCTGGCCGCACCACATCGGCTACTTCAACGTCGCGGTCGGCGGGCCGGCCCACGGGTTCCGGCTCTTCGCGGACGGCAACTGCGACTGGCTGCAGCGCTACGACCGCGGGCAGCCCCTGCTCCGCGCACGCCACCCGGACATCGACATCGTCGCGCCCGGGGCCGACCCCCGCTTCGGCCTCGTCGCGGCCTACGCGCTCGACCTGAAGCCCGCCGATCCCGAACGTCCCGGCCGCACCTACCACTGGCTGACGCGTTTCCCGGTCGTCGACCACGACTCGTCGGCATGGATCGTCTTCGACGCGAGCCGGGAACGCTTCGGCGAGGCCGTAGCTTCCGGCGACACGCGCGCCGCGTACGACCTCGCGCTCGCGCTCCTGCGAACCGGCGAACACGAGGCCGCGACACGGGCCGTCGTGCAGGCCGGGGACGGAGCCCGCGCCGGAGCACTGCGGGATCTCATCGCCGCAGATGCCGCAGCACTGGCCAGCGGCACCCGCAGCCCGGCCGCGAGGATCGCGCTGGTGCAGGGGCTCCAGTCCCTCGGCCACGCGGAACTCGCGCTCGCCTTCTTCGGCGAGCCGAACCCGGCCAACCGGCTGTTCTGGTTCACGCTGATGGTCGAGTCCGGTCAGCTCGGACCCGCGGTCGAACACCTCCAGCAACACCTGCCGGCGGGCGATCCCGCCACCGCCCTGATGCTGGCCCAGGGCCTGTTCTGGCAGGCCAGGCCGGAGGACGCGCTGGCCGTGCTGGAGGCCCACGGTCCGGCACCAGCGCAGGATCCGCTTCGGTCCAGCTGGCAGAAGTTCGAAGAAGAAGTGCGGAAGGCCGCACGAGCGGTCGCCATGCTGCGGGGCCCCGCGGCGATCGAAGACCGATGACCGAGAACGACACCCCGACCCGGCCGCGCGTGTTCATCGTCATGCCCGCCTACAACGCGGAGCAGACGCTGGAGGCGACGCTCCGTGACATTCCGGCGGGGTGCTACGACGAGATCCTGGTCGGCGACGACTGCAGCGCCGACGGGACCGTCGCGCTCGCCGAACGCCTCGGGCTGACGACCCTCGTCACGCCGCGGAACCTCGGCTACGGCGGCAACCAGAAGATGCTGTATCGCGCGGCGCTCGAACGCGGTGCGGACATCGTCGTCATGCTGCACCCGGACAACCAGTACGACGCCACGCTGGTGCCGCACTTCGTCGCGTTCATCCAGAACGGGGTCTGCGACGTGATCCTCGGCAACCGCATCCGCTCGCGCCGCGAGGCGCTCGGCGGCGGCATGCCGGCCTGGAAGTACTTCAACAACCGCCTGCTGACGATCTTCCTGAACCTCGTCTACGGCCAGAACCTCGGCGAGTTCCACTCCGGCTTCCGCGCCTACCGCCGCGAGGTCCTCGAGAAGGTCGCGTTCGAACGCAACGTCGACGCGTTCGGCTTCGACGCGCAGTTCCTCGCCCAGGCCATCTGGCTCGGCTTCAAGGTCGCCGACGCGCCGATGCCGGTCCGCTACTTCAAGGAAGCGTCGTCGATCCGCTTCTGGCCGTCGGTGCGCTACGGCCTCGAGAATCTCCGGGTCGCGACGGCCTACCTGTGGCGCAAGCTCGGCGTGCGTCAGGCGCTGTTCGAGCCGGCGCGCCGGGAGTCGGCGTCGAGCTGAACCAAGCCATGACGCGCGCGCACATCGTCGCCGTCTGCATTCCGGTCCTCCTGTCTGCCGGTCTGCTCGGACCGTCGGTCGCCACCGCCGGGTTCCTGTCGGACGACTACGTGCTGCTCAACCTGCTCGCCGAAAACGGCGGGTCCGCGGACTGGCTCGAGATCCTCCGACAGTTCGGCGACCGCTGGCTGTACTCGCAGGCCTACTGGCGGCCGATCATCAACGTCGTCTACGGCCTCAACGCGGACCTCGCCGGGTTCACGCCGGTCGCGCTCGCATCGGTCAACTTAGCGCTGCACCTGATCACCGTCGCGGCGACCGCGCACCTGGCGTTCCAGCTGACGCTCCCGCAGGTCGATCCATGGCTGCGCGCGACCGCGGCGATCCTCGCGGGCGCGGCCGTGACCGCACACCCGGCTGCGGCCGAGACCGTGCTCTGGATCTCGGCGCGCGTCACGGGCGTCGAAGTCTGCTTCCGGATGCTCGCGCTGGTCGCGTTCCTCGCCTACCTGCGGGACCCCACCACAGGCCGAAGGATCAGCTCGATCGCGCTCTGCGCGCTCGCCCTGGGCTCCAAGGAATCCGCGGTCGTGCTGCCGTTCGCGCTGCTGGCCGTCGACATCCTCGACGCGCCCGCGCGTCCCATCCACGAGCGCATCCAGGTCCACGCGCCGCTCCTGCTGCTCTGGAGCGCCTACGCAGTCGTCCGTGTGTTCGTGCTCGGCGCGTTC
>JBEAPQ010000365.1:0-12989 GCA_041164325.1 Planctomycetota bacterium
GTGGTTCCCGCGAGTCCTGCCCTCGCTGGCGCCACCGTCCACTCCCAGACGATCGCACTCGCCCCCGGCCGCAACGCAGTCGGCGCCGTGGTGTCCAACGCCATCCTCTGGACGTTCGGAACGCACTGACGCCAGACCTGGCCGCCTCGAATCGGCTGCCGCGGCATGACTGCAGAGCGCCTTCGAACTGGCCGGGGAGAGGGCCCCTCGTCGTGGCGAGCGCCCACGCACGGCAAGCATCGCGTGACCTTTCGGCTGGTTTCGCGACCCGCTCGTGCACGCCACGTGTCTCCGGCTCAGGGCTTCGCCGCACGCGACGGCCGCGCAATTTTCTTTGGCGCGCAACCCCGTATGAACCGTCGGGCGGGCGATGTGCCGCATGCGCCGTTCTTGGACGCGCCGTCGCGCCTTGCGATCGCCTCGCTCGGTCTGCGCACGCCGATGGCATGGGACCGTCTGAACGAATGCGCAGAACCGCAAGGGCTAGCCCTGGACGCTTGGGAAGCCCTCCCCGCACGCAGCGCCGCAAGCAGGGCTACTCTGCTCTGTCCCCTCCTGCGTTGGTAGGGGTTGCCGTGGTCGTGGACAGGGGTCACCCTCGTCCTCCTTCTCACTTCCTTGACCGGGCCTCGCCTCTCGAAGCACTCTCGCTCTTCACGGCTACGCCCACCTTCTGAGTCTCCATCCCCAGGAACACAATCGTGCTCATCTCCCGCATCTCCACCGCACTCGCGGTGACGGCGACCCTGGCCTGCGGTCTGCACGCGCAGACCGGTAGCCAGTGCCTCCAGACGTTCAATCCCTTCGCGTCGAACAACGGCGGCTCGGTCGGTGGCGTGGTCTACATGGACATCGACACCAAGGGCAACAACATCGCCGGCACCGACTTCCTCGTGAACACCGGCATCGGCGCGGGCACGACGATTGGTCTCGACCTCTACCTGACGCCGACCACCTACATCGGCTCCGAGCAGAACCCGGCGGCCTGGACCTACGCCGGAAGCGGCACGGGCACAGCTGCCAACCAGGATGAGCCTTCGCTGATCTCCGGCGGGTTCTGCATCCCGGCCGGTAACTGGGGCATGGCCCTCGTCGCCCAGGGCTTCGGCCACCGCTACACCAACGGTGCTTCCGCCGTCGGCCCGAACTACACGTGGTCGAACCCGGACATCGCGCTGACGCTCGGCAAGGCCCAGAACACGCCGTTCTCGAGCACGCCGTTCAGCCCGCGCCTGGGCAACATCATCTTCTGCTACAACAAGGTCGCGACGCCTCCGTCCTGCGCGTCGGTCGCCTCGCTTGGCCAGTCCTGCGGTGGCAACACCTCGGGCTACGCCGGCTACGAGGAGTTCACCTCCACCAGCCCCATCGACATCACCGGCTACCAGCTGACGTTCAACTCTGCGGCCGGCACCTACTCGGTGACGAACGGCGCGGTCAACTCGATCGTGGCCCCTACGGCGAGCGCGTTGAATCTGAACGCCGGTGACGACACGGTCACCGAAGTGACGGGTCTGGCACCCTACGCCACGGCCTTCGGCCCGCAGTCCGCGATCTGGATCTGCTCGAACGGCTACGCGTTCATGACGGCGTCCGGCCGCGGCGACTTCTCGGCCACGCTCGCAGAATTCCTCGCGGAAGGTCCGCGCGTCGCACCGTTGTGGGAGGACTACAACCCGGCCGCGTCTGGCGGCGTCTACGTCGAATACGACGCGGTCGACCCGACCCTGCTCCACGTCACCTGGCTCCAGGTGCCCGAGTTCGGCGCTTCGACCTTCAACGACATCCAGCTGTCGATCGCCGCGAACGGCGACATGGAAGTCAAGTATGGCGCCGGCAACACCGTCTCCACCGGTCTCGTCGGCATCACGTCGGGCAACGGCACGGCCAACCCGGGCGCACTCGACGTCTCGTCGCTCGCGACCGCGACGTCGATCGGCGGCGGTTTCTCGCCGAACATGGACATGGCGACGACCGATCGCCCGGTCCTCGGCACCACCGTCTCGTCGACCGTCACCGGCATCCCCGGCTCGACCGTCACTGCCTACATGGGCTTCAGCTTCGTCCCGAACGCCGCTCCGGGTCTCGACCTGACGGGCGTCGGCGCGCCGGGCTGCTACCTGCTGGGCGACACGAGCGAAGTCCTGCCGTTCCCGGTCACGGGCTCGACGGAGACCGTCTCCCTCACGATCCCGACCGACGTCACGCTCGGTGGCAACACCATCTACACCCAGGCGATCGCGATCTCCCCGGGCATGAACCAGCTGGGCGTCGTCCTGTCGAACGGCCTGGCCTGGACGCTCGGCCAGTACTGATCGCCGGCGTTCCTCCCGGATCCACCGATCCGGGAGCCCGTGCGGCTGTGGCGGTCTAGCCGCCCCAGCCGCAAGCCGTTACGGACCGCTCTTCCGCGGCAGGCTCGGCCAACTCCGAACCGACATGCCGTCCGACCCCGGGGCCCCGCAGACGGTCACCGAATCATCCGAGCGGTCCGCCGGGCTTCCCATGCATGGGCCCGCAATGCGCGCTCGCCATCGGCGGTTCGGCGTTCGTGACCCGGCGCCGAACGCTGGCGCGTATCAAGGTGAGCCTGCAGAACGCCTCCCCACTTCACAGCCTTGCCATAGCCCGTAGTCTGGCCCAGCCAGAGACCAGACGCGGGTCCATCAGCCTTCGGGCCCCCGATCTCCCCTCCATCCTCTTTGTCTCCATTGCCTCGAACGAGGACCCCTACCTTGCACTCTCTCCGTTTCCTTCCCGCTGCCATCGCGGTGCTCGGACTCGCCGGCCTGACGGCCGCGCAGAACGGTGCCCACTGCCTGCCGACAGTCACACCGTTCGCGTCCAACAACGGCGGCACGACCGGCGGCGCCGTCTATCTCGATATCGATACCCGGGGCAACGACATCCTGGGCCAGGGACTGACGGTCAACACCAACACGCCGATCGGCACTTCGATCACGTGCGCCGTCTACCTCACGCCGAACACCTATCTCGGCGCCGAGCTCAACGCCGGTGCCTGGACGTACGCCGGCATGGCGACGGGTGTCTCCGCTGGACTCGACGCCCCCACCGTCCTGAACGGGACGTTCTGCATCCCCGACGGCGACTGGGGTCTCTGCCTCCACGGCGTGGACTTCTCGCACCGCTACACGAACGGTGATGCGAACGTCGGCCCGAACTACACCTACACGGACGGCAACGTCACGCTGACGCTCGGTCGCGCCCAGAACGGGCTGTTCGTCGGCACGCCGTTCTCGCCGCGGTTGGCGAACATCGTGCTGTGCTACGACATCATGACCGGCACGCCGAGGTGCGCGAGCTCGAAGATGCTCGGGGACGGCTGCGGGCAGGGCCCCGGCTCGGCATTCTACGAAGTCTTCGACGCGGTCTCCCCGAACGACCTGACGGGCCTGACGATGGGCCTCAACATGCAGGGCCCGGGCTACCTCGTCTCTCCGACGGCGAACGCCATCGTCACGCCGACCGGCGCGGGCGACATCGGCGCGGGCGACGACAACAACACCAACGTCACGCTGCCCTGGGCCTTCCCGACGCCTTCCGGTTCGATCTCGGCGATCTCCGTCAACGCCAACGGCTACATCTGGTTCGACACCCCGGGCCGCGCCGACTTCACGCCGTCCGTTGCCGAGCTGTTGAGTGAGGGCCGCCGCCTCTGCCCGCAGTGGGAGGACTGGCAGCCGACCGGTGGTGCCAACGGCATCATCACGGCGGAGCTCGACCCGAACGATCCGGCGATCTTCCACCTGACGTGGCTCGACGTCGTCGACTTCGGCGGTGTCGATCCGAACACCTTCCAGGTGTCGTTCCACCAGAACGGCGACATCGAGCTGAAGTACGACCCGAACAACACGGTGAAGAGTGGCATCGTCGGCTTCTCGACCGGCGGCAACCTGACCGACCCGGGTGCGACCAACCTGTCTGCCATCACCGGTTCGCTCGCCATCAATGGCGATGGCGGCGGTGCGATGACGCAGTTCACCGACGACGTGCCGCTGCTCGGTGCGACGGTGTCGTCCGTGACCTCCGGCATTCCGCCGGGCTCGAGCCTCGGCTTCGTCGGATACAGCTTCCTGACGTGGCCGATGCCCGGCTACCTGGACATGACGATGATGGGCGCTCCGGGCTGCATGCTCATCGGCGATACGAGCATTGCCGAGGGCTTCGCGATCACGGGTGCCACGCACACCCTGACGTTCACCGTCCCGAACAACCCGGTCCTCAGCGGCAATCCGATCTACTCCCAGATGATCGTCTTCGCACCGGGCCGGAACGCGCTCGGAGCCGTGACCTCGAACGGCGTGCGCTGGCTCTTCGGCGACTACTGATCTCGTTCCTGAGGATGGAGCAGAGAGTCCCGGGGACCGGCCTCGGGATCACGCTCCTCACGGAGCCGCAGGCAGCGGCGGGGTTTCGACCTCGCCGCTGCCTGACGTAACGGAGGAGCGCCGCCGCGCAACCGAACGCGTGGCATCTCCCACTTGTCTTCCAGAACCCGATCCGAGGAGGAGGACAACCTGTGGAACTCGACTTCACCGAAACCGATGAGCTGCGCGACTTCGTGACCGTCCCGGAGGGCACCTACCTGTGCCGTGTCGAGATGGTCCAACCAGGCACCACGCGCAACGGCCACCCTCGCTGGGGTCTGCGCCTCGTCGTCGCCGAGGGTGAGTTCGTCGGCCGGCAAGCCGCCTGGGACGGCCTGGTCTTCACCGAGCGTGGCCTGCCGAGGGCTCGCCAGGTGTTGTCGGCCTTGGGCATCGCGTGCAGCGGACGCGTGGAAATCGAACCTGCCGACCTCATCGGCCGGTCGGCTCTCGTCGCCGTCCGCCCCCAAGAGACCGAAGATCCCCTGACGGGCCAGCGTGTCCGCCGCAATGAGGTTCCGTACGACGGCTATCGCTCGTCGGAGCCAACGGAAGCCGTCATGCCTCCGCCGCTGGATTCGGCGCGTGATGCAGCGGCCCAGGACGATCTTCCATTCTGAGGTCACCGTGCCTTCCGGGTGGCCTGCGTTCTGCGACCCGTAGAAGATGTGCGCCGATCACGATGAGCGGCCACAACGCTTCGACGCGCGCCCACGAACTCCGGCGCATCCTCGAGGAGGCTTCGGACCTCTACTACAACGAGGGCGCCCCGCCGATGAGCGACGCGGCGTACGACGCGCTGTTCGCCGAGCTGCGCGCGCTCGAGGACGCTCACCCCGATCTCCTCACGCCGGACTCGCCGACCCAACGCGTCGGCGCGCCTCTGCCGCGCGGTTCGCGCTTCGAGACGGTCGCGCACCTCGTGCCGATGCTGTCCATCGAGTCGCTGACCAGCACGTCAGAGGTCCGGGACTTCGCAGTCCGCGCCATCCGCCACCTCGGCCTCGACGAGGGGACCGAGCTGCCATGGGCGGCCGAACCCAAGCTCGACGGTGTCAGCGCATCTCTGCTGTACGAGGAAGGCGTCCTCGTGCGCGGCCTGTCGCGCGGTGATGGCGCTCAAGGCGAGGACATCACCCAGAACCTGCGCGCGATCCGGAGTGTGCCCCTGCGTCTGTCGGGATCACCCGCGTCCTGGCCCCGGCGCATCGAAGTCCGGGGAGAGGTGATCCTCAGCGCCTCGAACTTCGCGCGACTTCGCGAAGAATCCGAGACCACGACGGACACCCCGTTCCGCAACGCGCGCAACACGGTCGCCGGCACGCTCAAGCTGCTCGACCCAGCGACCGTCTCGCGGCGGCGGCTCGACTTCGTCTGCTGGGGCGTCGGCCATGCCGAGGGCCTCGAGACCCACAGCTACGCCGAACTCCGCGAGAAGCTCGAGGACTTCGGCTTCACGCTGTCCCAGCCATTCGCATCCTGTACCGGCATCGAGGAAGTCGTCGCCTACCACGATCGCCTCGAGGCCGACCGCGACCAGCTGCCCTACGAGATGGACGGCATCGTCGCGAAGGTGGATGACACGGAGCTCCAGCGACGCCTCGGACGCACGGCACGCACGCCGCGATGGTGCCTGGCGTTCAAGTTCGCGCCGAGGCGCGGCACCAGCCGCATCGAGCGCATCGTCGCCCAGGTCGGTCGGACCGGAGCAGTCACGCCCGTCGCCGAACTGGAGCCTGTGGAGCTCGCGGGTGTCACCGTGCGCCGCGCAACGCTCCACAACTGGGGCCTTCTGGCCGAGCGTGACATTCGCGTCGACGACATCGTCGAAGTGGAGCGCGCAGGGGACGTCATCCCCGCAGTCGTCGAAGTCCACGCTACGCGGCGCGGTCCCGACTCGATGCCGACCACGCCACCGACACAGTGCCCGACCTGCAGCTCGCAGCTCGAGGCGGAAGGCGCCTTCCTCTACTGCGTCAACGTCGAGTGTCCGGACCAGCTGCGCGGACGCGTCATCCACCTCGCATCGCGGCGCGCCCTGGACATCGAAGGCTTGGGACCGAAGGCCGTCGACCAGCTGATGGACGCAGGCCTCGTGGCATCCCTGGAGGATGTGTTCCGACTCCCGCAGCGCCGGGACGAGCTCGCCGAGCTGGAGCGCTGGGGAGAACGCAGCGTCGACAAGCTGTGTGCAGCCATCGACGGGGCACGGAGCCCCGATCTGGCTCGGTTCCTCAACGCGCTCGGCATCCGCCACGTCGGCGAGCAGACCGCCAAGGATCTCGCGTCGGCGTTCGAGGACCTCGACGCGCTGCGCGGTGCCGACGAGGAAGCTCTCTGCGAAGTCGAGGGCATCGGCGAAGAGGTCGCCAAGTCGATCCGCCGGTTCTTCGAGCAGCCGGGCAACCTGCAGTTCCTCGACGGACTGCGCGAGGCGGGCGTTGCACCTCGGCGCGCAACACGGACCGAGGGCCCTCTGTCCGGACGCGTGTTCTGCTTCACCGGCGGCCTGTCGACGATGTCGCGCGACGAAGCCAAGCTCCTCGTCGAGCAGATGGGCGCGAAGACCTCGGCATCGATCACCAAGACCGTGACCGACGTCGTCGCCGGAGCCAAGGCCGGCTCCAAGCTGGACAGGGCGCGGAAGCTCGAGATCGCGATCCTCGACGAGGACGGATTCCGCGCGCTCGTGGGGGCCTTGTGACGGCGACCGACGAACTCCGAGCCTCGCGGAAGGCGCCCCACGAGGGCTCGCTGGGGTTCGGTCGCTGGCTCCTGCGGACCGTTGTGGGCGGCACCGTGCTCGGCCTGCTGATGTTCGTCGTCTACGTCATGGTCGCGATGATCCGCTGACCGGGCACGCGCCGAGCGAGATCAGCCACCAGCAGGCGCCACTCCACCGCGCGCCTGCCCGTAGACGGCCGTCAGGTCGATCTGCTTCACGTGATCGAGCAGGGACTTGAGCACCGACGCGGCCGCGAGACCCTCGGGGTCCATCGGCAGTGCGCGGAATGCGCCGATCGAACCGATCACGATCGCCTTGGACCGCGCGCGCGACAGCGCGACGTTCAGACGGTTGCGGGTCAGGAAGAACGTGCCGCGCGCTTCGCTCGCCGCGGGATCCCCGACCGCCAGCGACAGCAGGATCACTTCTCGTTCCTGACCCTGCACCCGCTCGACGGTATCGACCACGAGTTCCTCATCCCCGAGGCCCGCCTTCTGGAGCGCCGAGCGGATCAGCCGGACCTGCGCACGGAACGGCGCGATGACCGCGATCTCCCGAGGGCGCACGCCGTGGCGCCGCACCAGCTCGGCCACGAGGTCGGCACAGAGCTGCGCCTCCTCCAGCGAGCGCATCCCTGGCTGAAGGTGGTCGATCCTCGCGAGCACGACCGGCTGCTCCGGGTCGAGCACCTCGTCGAGTGCTCCGCCAGGCTGGAACGGCAGGCGTCGTCCGGCTGCACACGCCGAGGGTGAGAGCCGGTCGCCGTAGAACGTCCCACCGACCAGCGCGCACACGCCGTCGTTCATCCGGTAGGTGACGTCGAGCATCGACGACCCGTAGAGCTCGTGCAGGTGCTCGAAGATGGAGCGCGCGACGCCGCGATCTTCGTGGTGCGCAGTCACCAGTGGCGGCAGCTGGTTGTGATCTCCGAAGAACATCCAGCGCCGACTCAGCTGCATGCCCGCGATCGCGTGCGGAATCGGCATCTGGCCCGCCTCGTCGAACACGACGTAGTGGAAGCCGGTCTGGATCGACAGCTTGGCGAGACCGAACGGCGTGCCGGCCACGACGCCCTTGTCGGGAAGCCGCCCCGTGCGCGCGCCCTGCAGGATGGCCACGCCAGCCCGCCGCAGGTCATCGATTCCCGGGCCGGGGTTCCCCACCTTGGCGAGCGGCACGTCCGCATCGAGTCGACGCAGTGCGAACAGGACGTTGTCGACCGCGCGATGCGTGTAGGCACAGACCGCGATCCGGCAGCCCGCCGCACAGAGCATGCGCAGGAGCTCGGCGAGCAGGCGGGTCTTGCCGGTCCCGGGAGGCCCCTGCACGAGTGCGAGGCTCTCCGTCGCGATCGCTCCGGCTCCCGCGCGCACCTGGCCTTCGTTGAGCCCACCCGCCTCGAGCTTCTCGAACGCCCGCGCGAAGCGCGCCTCGTCCCGCTCGACCTCGTGCGTGCCCTCGAGCACGGCCGCAAGACGCTCGTCGGCGAATCCGACGCGCACGATGTCGAAGAACCGGTTCTGCAGGTCGAGCGGTCGTCGATCGACGGTGTAGTCACGCCCCGGCTCGAGCAGGTTCAGGTCGCTGCGCGAGTAGCGGTCGCGGTCCAGGAACAGTCGCCCCGTCTCGGCATCGAAGTCCGCGTACGACATCGACAGGGCGGCACCGAAGTCCAACCCGTCGCCGACCAGGACCGCATCACCCTCACGGAACTTGCTGACGTTCTCGCGGGCGGAGAACACGAAGCGACCGCCTTCGACTCCCTCGAACGCGGCATCCCGGATGCACTCGCCCTCGAGAACCCGTTCATCGATCGGCAGCGAACGGAGTTCGGCATGGCTTCGGCGCTCGTCCGCATCCTCGCGCTCGAGGAAGCGGAGCAGACGCGCCATCAGCGAAGGGTCGGCGACTCGGGTTGCACTCATCCGTCGCCCTCTCCTGCGGGATCACTCCAGTAGCGGTGCAGGTCACGCAGGTCCTCCAGGTCGGAGGCTCCCTTGGTGTAGATCCAGTCACCTGCGTCCGGGTCCTGCGCGAACAGGGGTGCGGCACCCGCACGCCCTGCTCGATGCGGATCCCGACCCAGGGCCTGCGCAATCAGCTCGGCCTTCCCGAACACGGGAGCCGCCCACGCCGCCGTCCCGCGCACACGGCGGGCCAGGTCGACCCATCGCGCATCGAGCCAGGGACCGGTTCCCGCAGCGTGGGCGCGCTCTTCACAGAATCGCGGCACCACGGGACCGAAGTGGAAGAGCGGCCGGTCCGCGGGAACCTGTTCGAGCAGAGCGCAGAACGCACCCCACTCCTCGTCACGGCTCGACGGACAAGCGGCATGGACGGTCCAGTCCCCGGCGGGGCCCTCGGTGCCGATTCCCATCCACAGGACGCGGCCGAGGAACGGGTCATCGAGCACGTGGACGAAGGCCGGGGGCGCATCGAGGGACGGCACGGCGCGGCGCTGCCGCGCAGGCACACCCGCCACGCGAGCGCGCGCCGCCTGGATCAGGCGCCGGAGCAGTGCGTTCTCGATGCGCGTGCGGCGCGCGAGCCGCGCAGCTTCGGCATCTGCCAGCGCGGCCGCCGAACGGACCCCCGCGCCCTCGAGCATCGTCCGCAGCCCTTCGGTCATCCCGTCGACGAGCGACAGGTCATCCAGCGCATCGAGCTCGGGCAGACAGACCGGCGACCACCGACAGCCGTCGCAGGCCCGGGACAGGAAGGGTCGGACACCGTGGGGATCAGCGCGCAGCGCGTCGATCCGCGCGAGCACATCGCGCAGCGCGGGGCGGAACGGCTCGAGCAGGAACCTCTCCTCGCGCCCGTCCTTGAGGACCAGGTAGCCGTAGTCCGGTGCGCGATCCTGCAACGTCGCCAACATCTCGGAGTAGAACGCAACCTGCAGGATCTGGTCGCCGCGGATGCGCGCGGACGACTTGACGTCGCCGACGACGTAGTGATGGTCTCCGAGCGCCGATGCCCCGGGCTCCCTGCGGAGAAGGTCCGCGATGCCGAGCTGATCCGGACCGAGCAGCACCCCCTGCAGGACACCGGGCACGCCCGCCTCGAGCATGGCGCGCGTCGCGGCAGCGCCCGCCGCAAAGTCACGCGCCGGGTAGACCGGCTCCTCCCAACCGAGGTCCCGGACGAAGTCCGCCTCGTGGTCGCGGCCGCGGCCCAGCACCAGCTCCTCTTCGGGACGCAGGTCGCGACGCTGGCTCCGATCCCCCGCGAGTTCGAGCGCCACCGCACGGCTGCACTTCGGCAGCTGGTAGACGTGGGTCCCGGTCGTGGGCTTCAAGGCCGGCGCACCCGGACCCGGCAGTCGAGGTAGGCCGCGCCCAGGCCGAGGTCCGTCGGCACGGCGGCGATCAGCGCGTTGGCCGACAGCCCTCGGTCGAACCAACCGCCCTTCGGCACGATGGCGACATCGGATCGCTGGGCAGCATCCAGCCGCAGCTTGGCGGGCAGAGAGCCCTGCGGGCTCTCGACGACGACATCCTCTCCATCGCGCGCCCCCTCCGGAGCGGCATCGGGATGCAGCGTGACGGCCATCCGTGCGCCGGGATCACGGGCCCACTGGGCGGCCTGGGACTCGGGGGTCGAGTTGCTGAACAGCCACAGCGGGAACCGGGGCGACGGCGCCGCAGCCCGCGCGAGCGCAGCCTCGTCGATCGCGGTCAAGAGCTGGACCCGGCCGTTCGGCGTCCGCACGCGCCCTTCGCCGAACAGGACCTTGGGCGCGGTCGGGCTCCGCACCGCACCGTCTCGCAGCGCGTCGAGGGTCACGCCCTGGGCGGCGATCGGCGCCAGCAGGCGTTCCTTCCACGTATCGACGCTGCCGGAGAGCGCCTCGCCCAGACCGAGTCGCGCGGCGAGCCGCTGGAACAGCTCGACTTCGTGCACGACGCCGTCCGGAGCCGGCACGAGCGGGCGCGACTCGCCGATCCAGTGGTGCCCGTAGGCGGGCAGCAGATCCGAGTCCTCGAGCAGCGTGGGCACCGGCAGCACGAGGTCCGCCCGCCTCCCGGTGTCCGTCAGGAACGGATCGACCACCACGACGAACTCGGTCTTCTCGAGCGCTTCGGCGACCCGGGCCGAGTCCGGCAGCATGCAGACCGGATTCCCCGCCGTGATCCAGAGCGCCCGGACCGGCGGGTCCGCCGCGAGCAGGTCTTGGCCGAGAAGCGGCTCGCGGAGCCGACGCACGGTGAGGCCGGAGGACAGCGCATCGTTCGCGAACGGCGCGCGGCGCTTGAAGTAGAACGAGCAGCCCCCTCCGGACCGAAACAGGTTGCCCGAGATGGCCGACAGCGCGTCCACGGCCCGCACGATCGCCCCGCCGTGCAGGCGACGCTGCATGCCCCAGCCGACCAGGATGGCGGTCGGACCGTCGGCGAGCGCCGCAGCGAGCGCCTCGACCGCCGCGACGGAGACTCCCGCCAGCTGCGCCCATTCCGCCGGCGTGCGGCTTCCGACCAGGGACCGGTAGTCCTCGAGCCCGTCGCACCGCTCCGCGGCGTGCGGGTCGATCTGGCCACGCGCGAAGAGGACGGCACCGACCCCGAGCGCGAGCGCGAGGTCGCCGCCAGGCACCGGGTGCAGGACCTCGTCCGCCAACGCGACCGCCTTGTGCCGCACCGGATCGATCAGGTGGACCCGGGTTCCGCGCGCCCGGGCGTCCCGCAGGACCGGAACGAGGTGCGTGTTGCTCGTCGTGGGGTTCTTGCCCCAGAGCAGGATGTGCCGCGCCTCGAGCAGATCGAACAGGTCGTTGCTGTCCGAGACCCCGAAGTCCTCGATCTGCGCGGCCTCCCCGGCGCCGCTGCAGATATCGCCCACCTTGCCGGCGCACGGGCCGAACGCCTCGAAGAACCGGTCGGCGATGCCCTTCAGGAGTCCGAGGCTGCCCCCCGAGCGGTAGTGCAGGATCGCCTCGGGGCCCGACTCGGCCCGGATGCGGGCGAGGCGTTCGGCCGCGACGTCCAGCGCTTCGTCGAGTTCGACCTCGACCAGCTCGCCGCCGCGTCGGAGCAGGGGCCGCGTCAGCCGGTGCGGTGCGCGCAGCATCTCGGGAAAGCGGCTCGTCCGGAAGCACAGGAAGCCCCGTGTCACCGGATGGTCCGCATCGCCGCGCAGCGACAGGATCCGGCCGTTCTCGACCTCGGCGACCAGCCCGCACGCATCCGGACAGTCGCGGTTGCACGTGCTCTTGCGCGTCTCCACCGCCATGGGGTCGAGGAGTCTAGCGGCGTGTCCCGCCGACGCGCGACGCGCGTGCCCGAGATCGTGATGCCCGGGCAGGACGCCCGGAGCAGGCCCAGCGCCAGGGGCCCCGGAATCGCAGATTCCGTGAGCCCGTGCGCGCCGAAACAGCGTCGCAGCCGGGTCAGCGCAGCTGACCTTCTGTCCACAAACTGACCTCAAATCAATTTCCGGCAGATGCTTACAGCCCTTTTGACGTGTGGATAACTACCTAACAAAGGTTCGGTGGGGCGCCAAAAAACTTCGGGATCGGGCTTGGAGCAGCCCCCGTGCCCTGCCTAGCGTCCTGAGCGTTGTCGGACGGCACGTGCCGGCCGACCTCTCGATGCCAACGGAAGGTTGGCTTCCCTCGATACCTCAAGACAGCTCGATCTCCCCTGGGAGGAGTACTTCAGATGATGAACCCGATCCGCTTCGGCCTGGCAGTGGCTGTGACCGCTTCGCTCGGCTTCGCCAACGGGGACGGCGTCAGCAAGGACGGCAACAAGGCCCCCCTGCTCGACAACCTCTTCGACAGTGGCGCCAAGGTTTCCTACACGCCGGGCTCCGGCATGACCTTCTCCGCCCAGGACGCCTCGGCGTTCTCCATCAACATCAGCGGTCAGGTCCAGCCG
>JBEAPQ010000366.1:0-21727 GCA_041164325.1 Planctomycetota bacterium
ACGAGCCGAGCAGATCGTCGCGGGTCTCGTCGTTCATCCGCACGAGTTCGGGGATGCCGTCCCGCGTCGGCCGCCAGACGCGGACGTTGTCGCTGAACACGACGACGTTGAATGCGCTGCCATCCGGAAGGGCCATCACGATCTTCTTGAGCTCCTCGACGACGAGCTTCGCCTTGGTCGTCTCGACCCCGGGGCGCGCGGACGTCGTCTCGGTCTGCAGCGTGATGGGCTCCTGCATCGAACCCGAGAAGTCGACGACGAACAGCACGCGGTCGGATTCCAGGTCGATGTTGAAGAACCGCTCGTAGCGACCGCGCTCCTTCGAGTTCTCGAGCGTGCCCTGCCCCTTGCGCGCGAGGCGCATCGACGCGCCTTCAGCCTTCCAGAACGCCTCCCAGGGTGAAGCGTTGCCGGGCAGGATCGACTGGCCGGTCAGGCCCTCGAGCGTCCTGTGCAGGCGCATGTCCATCGCCCACGGGTCCTTCTTGCGCTTGAGCTCGGCCGCATAGCCGCTGATGAGCGCGGGGATCGCATGGCGCGAGCGGAGGCGGGCGAGGTTCTCACAGGCGGCGGCGCGGACCTGCCAGGTCTTGTCGCGTTCGAGGACCTTCTGCATGGCCTCGATGGCCCGGTCGCGCGAGGCGGCGACCTCTGTGGGGATCGCGTCGTGCTCGGTCTCGTCCGTGTGGGGTGACAGGGCGGTGCCGATGGCGTTCAGGGCGGCGATGCGGACGTCGTCGTCGCGGTCGCGGAGCATGTCCAGGAATCGATCCAGCGCGCTGAGATCGGCGGACTCGCTCAGCACATCGACCGCACGGAGCCGGAGCTGGTCCGGCATCTTGCCGCTCGCTTCGAGCAGTCCGAGCCGCGCGCGCGGACCGTCGCGAAGACCGAGGATCTGCATGGCGCCGTCCGCGCGGCGGCGGGCGGCATCGCCGTCGTCGCCCTTGGCGCGGAGAGCCCGGTCGTCGAGCACGGCGAGCAGCCAGTCGTCGAGGCCCGCAGCGTCGATGCCGGCGATCCGGGTGCGCGCCATCGCGCGGATCTTCCAGGGCTGGAGTTCGGCCTGGAAGTCGATCGCCTCGATCGACGAGCGGGCGCCCGGGGGCAGCGGATGGACGATCGCAGCCTCGAAGAGCTTCTGGGCCGCGGCCAGGTTGTTCCATGCGGCCAGGGCATCCATGCGAGCCAAGGCGTCGGCGAGCGCTTCCTCGTCGATCGCCAGGTCCTTCATCATGCGGACCGCGCCTGACCGATAGTCCTCGAGCCACGACTGGAAGGCGGTCAACGCCGCGAGGTTCGGCGTCCCGGGCGCGTCCTCCTGCGCCCCAAGCTGCGGCGCCTGCGCCAGGAGCGCGACGCCGAGAATGCCCAGACCGAAGCGGTGCATCGGCGCAATGTAGCCCGGCAGGGTCGCTGCCGGGACCTGGTTCAGATCCGGATGACCTTGGCGGCGCGTTCCATTTCCCGAAGGATGGTGTCCATGTCGGACACCTGCCCGACCGCGGGCGAGAGCCCGTAGTGGTCGAGGCAGGTTCCGCAGCAGAGGACGTCGACCCCCTGTTCGTGCAGTTGCGTCAGCTCGACGAGGACCGGCGACCCCGCACACGCAAGCCGGACACCGCCGTGCATCAGCGCCACGGCCTCGAGCTCCTGGAACGCGGCCGGTGCCTTGCGGAGGAGGGTGGCGAGGATCTTCTGGCCGAGGTCGGGGTCTCCCTGGCCGATCTGATCTTGCGCGAGCAACAGCACGGTCTTCATGGAGAGGGATCATCGTCGAGCCGGACAGCCGCTGCACGGGCCGAAAGCCCCGCCGCTGCGCGGACGTTGCCTGGGCTCTCTTTCTGTCCCAACGTGACTCCATGATCGATCGGAACGCTGTCACGGGGGTGCTCCTCGCGTGTGCCCTCTCCGTCGCTGGCTGTGCTGGCTTCTCGACGGAGGCGACGCCTCGCGTCGATCTGTCGGGCTACAGCACGTTCGAGTTCGGGGGACCGGTCGAGGCCGAGCCCGGGGCCGTCCTCGAGCAGGACGACCTGCTGCAACGTGCCCGGACCGCGCTCGCGGCAGAGCTGTCGTCGTTGGGGGTCGCCCGAGCTCCGCAGCCCGCAGCCGATCTGCTGTTGGCGGTGCGTTTCGTGGTGGACCAGGAGATCGAGAACCGCGACCCGTACTTCTCGGTCTATCCCGCCGAGAAGTACGAGGTCATGTCCCTGGTGCTGGAACTGACCGCCGCGCGGACTGGTACGAGGGTCTGGCGGGGGGTGGCCCGCGTCCGTGCGCGATGCATCGCGCGCGCCGTGGGGGTCGGGGAGCTGCGGTTCCGGCCGGTCGAAGAGGAGCGGACCATCCCGGTCGAGGACATGGTGCGCCACCTCACCGCCCGGCTGTCGCACCGGCGCCCTTGATCGAGCGTGCGCGCCCGGCATCCTCGCGCGCCGATGTCCTGCACGAGCGATGATGACCTGCGCCGTCGCCTCGCGGAGGAGACGCGGTTCCGGTCCTTCGAGCACCTGTCGCGCTGCGGGTCGACGCAGGACGAGGCGCTGACACGGCGTGGCAACGTCTGCGTGTGGTCCGACGAGCAGGTGCGTGGTCGGGGTCGGAAGGAGCGTTCCTGGTTCGGAGCGCGGGGCCAGGACGTCGAGGTGACCTTCCGCGTCGAGGGCTTTGCGCCGTCGCGCCCCGAGCTCGTCGCTTCGGCGCTCCCCACGGCGATCCTGCTGGGGCTCGAGACCGCCTGCGCCACGCGACTGACGTTGAAGTGGCCCAACGACGTCCTCCACCAGGGCCGCAAGCTCTGCGGCATCCTGATGGACATCCACGGCAGCCGGGATCCGGTGTGGCTGGTCGGCGTCGGGGTCAACGTCCAGCGCGACGACTTCCCGCCGGTGCTCGCCGAGCGGGCGACTTCGCTGCAGGCGCTCGCCGGCCGGCGCGTGGCGCGGGAGAGCGTCGTATTCGCTCTCGCCGCCGCGATCGACACCGCGCTGACGTCCGTCGCCACCGGGGATCTCGCCGGGCTGACCGCAGCGTTCCGGGATCGGACCGGTTGGCCGGGGCGGACGGTGCGTGTGGTCGTCGCCGGTGGGCCGGCCCGGATCGGCCCCGTCGAGGAGCTGGATCTCGCGACGCTGCGTCTCGGCGACGCGGCACCCATCCCCCTTGCGCTGGTCGAGTCGCTCTCCTTCGCGTGAAGGAGTGCACAGCCCGTCACACCGCGCGGCTGTTGGAACCCGACACCTGCTCCAACAGACGGGACTCGAGCGCCAGCGCGCGCAGCGGGGCGCGGCCCCGCACGAGGCGCTGGAGGCGCACGCGATCTCCCGCGTCGGGGAGGAGCGGCGGGTAGCCACAGGCGAGCAGGTGCGTGGCGAACGCGACCGCTGCGAACGGGAGGTTGAAGTCCGGGAACGGTGCGATGTGGGCAAAGCGCCACATCAGTCGGACCGCTTGGCGGACAGGGTGCAGCGATGCAAAGACCGCAGGGTCATCGCCGAACGATGCGCTTACGTGGAATCGGTCCAGCTGGGGTTGGACCTCACCGGGCTCTGGATAGCGGACGCCGACGAGAGCGTCCCACGGCATGTCGCGACGCAGCGTGTTGTTGCGGAAGCGTTCGATGCCTTCGGTCGTCCGCCGGAACATCTCGACCAACCACCAGCCGTCGACCGTTTGCCCGGCCGCGGCTCGTGTGACGATCGCGTCGGTGAGCTCGGCGAACCCGCGCACGAGCTTGAACTCCTGGTGCTCCGGGCGGAATCGTCCGGGCGCACCGGTCAACACGCAGGCGACCTCGTGGTCATCGAGGCGAAAGCCCCTCAGTGCGAGGAGCCCCGCGATCCATGCGGGCCGATCGGCCGGCGCGGGTCGCCAGAAGCTCGTCTGCACGAGACTCTCGGGACCGTTATCCTCGCCCGCGAGGCGCTCCACGATTCCCCCCGCGACGGCGAGATCGAGGCGCTCGAGGACGGTGGCGCGGGGCGGATCGGGGACGTGACTCTCCACCCTACTCCCATCGGATTTCTCCAGACTCCGCCGTGACCGAATCTGCCTCGGCTGCTGCTCCACCCAGGCCCAGACGGCCGCTTCGACGCCTCGCCCAGGTCCTGGGGTTCGGCGTGGCGCTCGCGATCGCCGCGATGGCTGCCGTGCCGTGGGCGGCCTCGTCCGGCTTCTTCCGGGAGCGGGTTGCGGAGAGCCTCCAGGATGCGCTCGGCGTTCCCGTCACCGTCGATCGGATCGGCTTCTCATGGCTCGGTGTCGTCGAAGTCGACGGGCTCGGGCTCGCGACGTCGGTCTCCGAGGCCGCGGCGGCTGGTCTCCCCCGGGTCACATGGCGCTCGGCCCAGGTGACTCTCGATCCTTGGGCACTGACCGATCGCCAACTCGACTTCGTGCTGCGCCTCGAAGGGGTTCACGTGCAGGTGCCCGAGCGCTCGTCGGCAGAGACCGGGAGGGTCCCGCGCGATGCGGTGGACGAGTCGGACCTCGATGGTGAGGAGGTGGTCGATCGTCTGGCTTCGAAACTCGATCGGGTGAGGCTCGGCGTCGAAGTCCGGGACGCCCGCATCGAGGTGGTCCGGGACGACGGCTCGATCGTCGAGGCGATCGACGTCGCGCAGGTGATTGCGCGCAAGCCGTTCGGGTCGACGAACCTGGAGCTCGCCCTCGACGGGACCGTCCGAGGGTCGGGGGCGCCGCTCCATTTCGATGTGCGCGCAGACCCGATGGTGACCGGTGACGTCGACGGTGCGCTCCGCTGCACGCAGCTCGATCTCGGTCGTCTGCGTCCGCTGATCGACCCCTGGTTCGAGCCGGGCTCCCTCGATGCGCTGGAAGGCGTGGTCGAGGCGGACCTCCGTGTCGAGGGCAACCTCGAAGGTGAGATCCGCACCGAGGGCTCCGTGTCGGTGGCAGCGCCCCGCGTCGCGGGAGCACTGCTGTCCGGCCTCGACTTTGCCGTGCCTGCGCTGCGACTGGAGCCGGTCTGCACGATCACGCGGACGCCGGATCAGGGTCTGACGTTCGACAGCTCGCGCGTTCGCTTGGACGCGGGCGTCCTCACCGTCGAAGGTCGTCCTGCCGACGCCGGGCGGTTCGGTTTCTCGTTCACCGCAGACGTGTCGGCGATCGCGGCGATGGGGGGGCCGATTCCGCCTGCGCTGCGGGTGGCGGGGAACCGGGCTCGGGGACTCGTCGACCTCGACCTCGGAGGGGATGGGGGGTCAAGCGTGGCCTGGAGTGGGCTCGACGTGGACTTCGTGTCGGTGGACCAGGGCGTGCGCGAGGAGCTGCGCGGCGGGCGCGGGCTGCTTCGCCGCGATGCGAACGGTCGCATCCACGTCGAGGCTTCCGGCCGGATTCGAACCGACGAGACGCGGACGGGCGGGACCTTCGCCCTGACGGCGCACGTGGCCCCGGACCCCGGCGGCCCGGCCACGGGCACGCTCCGCCTCGATGGATGGGACTTCGACGACCAGCGGGTCCTGCTCGACCGGCTGGTCCCGGGCGAGCAGTTCGAAGTCTTCGAAGGGAAGATCACGGCCGACCTCACGTTCGAGCGCGCCGTCGGCGGAGAGATCGAGGTCGGAGGGCAGGTCCGGATGGCCGACGCTGCCTTGGCGGGGCCAGCCGTTGCAGGCATGGAGCTGCGCGGTGCGGAGTGGACCCTCGAGCCGAACGTGGCGTTCGTCCTGGACGAAGACGGTGGCGTGTCGATCCAGACAGTCGAGCGCCTCGCGGCGGACCTCGGTTTCCTGTCGGTTCGCGGCAGGACGGCCCCGGCGGGGAGTATCGGACTCGCCTTCGACTGTGACGGGGAGGCGCTGGCCCGGATGGGGGCACCCTTGCCTGCAGAGGTTGCTGGGAGCGGCCTGCGTGTCGTGGGGGAGATCGACCTGCCCGCAGCGATCGATCCCACGACGCTGCTCGGAGCGATGCGTGCCGAATGCGTGCTGTCCGCCGACCGCTTCGTGACCGCAGGCCAGGAGCTCGACGGGCTTCGCGTGGGCGCCGTCGTGCGCGAACGGGCGGTTGCGCTGGACGTCCGCGAAGGCACGTGGAACGGCGGACCGCTGCGGATGACCGCCGCAGTCCCCCTCGACTTCGAGGTGCCGCCGGTGGTTCGGCTCTCGCTCGGGGCAGACGGTGCGGCGGTCGGGCCCTCCGTGCTGCCTGCGCTGGAGTATGTGCTCCCGACGTTCGCGGGGCTCGGCACGGCGTTCTCGAGCGGACTGCCCGTGACGTTCGCGAGCCAGCTCGGCTTCGGCGTCGACTTCGAGGGACCGGCCTACCCTGCCGAAGGAGAACCCGTGCTGGCCTGGCTCGACCGCTGGGTCGGCAGTGGGACGGTCGCACTCGCCGACGGTCGCTTCGCGCCTGCAGCGGGCCTCCAGGGCCTGCTCCAGCTCACGGGTCAGAGCGGGGTCGTCGCGTTCGATCAGATCTCTTCCCGCTTCGAACTGGCCCAGGGCTCGGTGCGGACCGGACTGTCCAAGCTGTCGACCGAGGGAGCGGAGTACGGGTTCCGCGGCGAGACCCGGCTCGACGGCACGCTCGCGCACAGCTTCGATGCACGGGCCCTGCTCGCGCGGCACCGGGACGGTCGGAAGATCCTCGAGTACCTGGGAGACACGCCGGTCGAGGCGCAGCTCGCAGGGACGCTCGTCTCGCCGCGGCTGGGGCTCCCGGACGTGACGGAGCTGGCGACCAGGGCTGCAGGCTCGGCTCTCGAGAAGGAGGCCAAGAGTCTGCTCGACAAGGTCCTGGGCCCCGACAAGGGGAAGGGTGGGGAGGCCGCGAAGGGTGTCGGTGACCTGCTCCGGGGCATCCTCGGCGGCAAGAAGAAGGGCGGCGGCTGACGCGAAGCCGCGGCGCCCGGAGTCCGATCAGCGGCTCCGGTGCCGGTCCGCGAAGTCGAGGAAGCGACCCCAGTCCCAAGCCGTCACGTCATGCTTACCCGCGCGCAGGTGGTAGCCGACGGCTCCCTCGCCGAGGGCGGTGTCCGGCGTCTCCGGGAACGATGTGCCGGCCAGTCCACGCGCGCCGTGGAGTTCCCAAGCCGGGCTCGCGTGGAATGCCGCCAGGTACTCACCGCGTGGGTCCGCCCAGTCGTCCTCGCTGGCGCTCGCGACGTAGACGGGACGCGGGGCCATCAGCGAGATCAGGTGATGCTGGTCGAACGGAAGGTCGTCTTCGTGATCGGCGTAGCGCAGGAACCGCTTCGTGAACCAGTGCGGGAAGACGCGTTGGATGACCGCCAGGGTCTCGCCCTGCCGGCGCCGTGACAGGGCCGCCCCGCCGCACCCCGAGTCGTTCGAGATCGCGAACCAGAAGCGGGGCTCGTTGGCTCCGGCCCAGAGGGCGGTCTTGCCGAGTCGCGAGTGTCCGAACACAGCGACCTGCTCCGGGTCGATGCCGTCGACGGAGCCGAGCGCGTCGAGGAGGTGGGAGAGTCCGAACGCCCACGCACCGATCGTGCCGAGCGTCGACGCGCCGTCTTCGCCGAGCAACGCATGCAGGCCGTTCTCGAAGCCGTCGTCGAAGTCCGGGTCGATGTCTCCGTAGTAGGCGGTCGCAAGCGCATAGCCGCGGTCGATGATCCGTTCGACCGGCCAGCGGACCGCGCGCCGCCCGCGGGCGGCTGCGGAAGCCCGGTTGTCCTTCACGTCGAACTTCGCGTCGTTCGCCATCCAAGTGGTCGGGACCCGGATCGCCTCGTCGGGCTGGATCGTGTGGTTGCCCTTGAAGTTCAGCCCCAGGAACGCAGGGGCCGGCCCGTCCCGCTCGTTCGGCACGTAGACGAGCAGATCGATCGCGAGCTTCCGCTCGCCGCGGGACAGTTCGACGACCCACTGGGACCGTGTCGCTCGTCCGCCCACCGCTGCATCGTCCCGTTCGACGCGCGTCGCGCTCACGGCGAACCGGTCGGTGGGCATCGCGCCGAACATCTCGGTGGCGAGGAGTCGCAGCAGTGCGGGGCGCTGCGTGTCCCACTGTGCTGCGGTCTCGAGCCCTGTCCCGTCGATGCCGTCGAGGAGCGGCGGCTCCGCCGCATCGGCCGTTCTCCCTGCGTCCTGGGACCATGCCGGAGACGTGAGGCTCGAAGCGAGGACGGTGACGACCAGCAGTGCGGCACGCATGCTGCGGAGGGTAGCATCCCGGCGGCGCGCGATCGGGCGCCGTGAGATGCCCATCCCAGACTTCCTCCAGAAGATCCGCGCGCGGATCGGTCACGACTACGTGCTGTTGCCCGCCGTGGCAGCCGTCGTGCAGCGTGCCGATGGGAAGGTGCTCATGCTGCGGCGGGCCGACAACGGGGAGTGGAGCCTTCCGTCCGGGATCTGCGAGCCGAGCGAGGACCCCTCACACACGATCGTGCGCGAGATCGCCGAAGAGACGGGGCTTCGTGCGCGGCCGACGCGAATTCTCGCTGTGTTCGGCGGTCCGAGGGTCTCGTATCCCAACGGTGACCTCGCCGAGTATGTGACGACGCTGTTCCACTGTGAGGTTCTCGGCGGAACGCTCGAAGCCCTCGACGGTGAGGCGCTCGAGCTGCGGTTCGTCGACCTCGGTGACGTGCCCTCGCTCAGCATCGATCCGCACCTGCCAGCCCCTCTCGCTCATCTCCTCCAGGGCCCCGGCGGTGCCTTTCCTTGGTCGGAGTCCTGGCTGGACGACGGTCCTTCCTGCTCGACCCCGTAACGACAGCGGGCCGCCCCCTGGGACGGCCCGCCAGCGTCGGCGCTCGAGGCGCCGGATGAGCTCATCCGATCAGCTGTCGCCGATCCGGATGACGCCCGCGTTGGTCATCGTCGCGCCGAGCGCGTTGCCGGTCGCGTCGATGCACACCCACTGGTGGGCGACTTCGATGCCGACGAGGCTCGAAGAGTTCGGGATCGAGGCGAACGGCGTCAGGCGGGTGTGGCCTTCGGCGTCGGTCGACGAGCCGAACGACTCCATCGGGTAGGCGAGCAGGGTGCAGTCCGGGGCGAGAGCGCCCAGCGACTGGTTCCAGCTGATCCCGAGGTTGAGGGCCACAGGCGTGCCGGCCGGAGCACCGGTCAGCGTCGCCTCGTAGGCGTTGCCGATCGCCGGGCGGCCGATCAGGTCGAGGCGGGGCTGGCGGCGGCGGTCCGTGCCGCGGCAGCCGGCGCCGAGGTAGTAGGCGCGTGCCGGCGTGATGTTGCCGCCGAAGGAGTAGACGTAGGCAGAGCCGACGGCGACGCCGTTGACCTGGTTGCCCGGCGCACCCACCGCCACGTCGACGAAGCCGTCGAGGTCGCAGTCACCGACGTCATCGACCGAGAAGCCGAACTCGGCGCCCGCGCTCATGCCGTCCAGCGTGTGGAGGGTCGAACCGTCCGCGCCCGAGTAGATCGTCGCCTGACCGGCGTCCGCGCCAGCGGCACCGTCCACGCCCGGGGCGCCGACGATCGCGTCAGCCCGGCCGTCTCCGTTGACGTAGCCGAGCGCCACGGCCTTGCCGAAGCTGTCGCCCGCGGCCGAGCCGTTGAACGTGTAGAGAACCGCGCCCGTCAAGCCGTCGTAGACGGTTGCCTTGCCGGCGGAGCCCGCAGCGTTCGGCGATCCGGCGATGATGTCGGGCGTGCCGTCCCCGTTGACGTCGGCGTTGCTGTCGACCGAGGAGCCGAGGCGTTCGCCGGCCGTCGTGCCGTAGATCGTCATCAGCAGGGCGCCGCTCTTGCCGGAGACCAGCTGGATGGCGCCGCAGTCGGAGCGACCCGGCTGGTCGGCGCGGGGGAGGCCGATCACGAGGTCCGCGTAGCCGTCACCGTCGACGTCGCCTGCGCGGGCGAGGGCCGAACCGGCCTCGTCGCCCCGGGCGCCCACGAACGTGTGGATCGGCGTCCGACCCTTGCCGGAGAAGATCCGCACACGACCGGAGTTGTTGCCGTTGTCGTCACGCCCTGGCTCGCCGACCGCGATGTCCCCATAGCCGTCGCCGTCCAGGTCACCGAGGCCCGCGAGGGCGCGGCCCGTGTAGTCGTAGCCGAGCTCGCCGTCGGCGTGCCACAGGCGGCGGCCCGCGGCGCTGAACACGTGGAACGCGCCCGTGAAGCGGAAGCGGCCGTCGAGCTCGTGGTAGGCGATGTCGTCGAGGCCGTCGCCGTCGACGTCACCGATGTTCGTGATCGCGTAGCCAGCGCCTTCCTGGAAGTGGTCGCCGCGATACTCGCGGAGGCGGCGGCCGCCGGCGCCCGAGACGATCTGCAGGATGCCTGCGTCGTAGTCCTCGGGGTTCGGATCGTGGAACGGCGCGCCGACCGCGAAGTCGCTGCGGGTGTCGCCGTTGATGTCGCCAGCCGCGCAGACCACGTGGCCGTATCGGCTGCCGTCCTGCGTGCCGTGATAGGTGAGGAGCGGACTCTGCGCGGACGCAACCGCCGCGAGGACAGCGAGAGAGAGTGCTGAGGAAACCGAGAGCTGCATGGTAAGGCTGTGTGTGGAGGGCACCGCGAACGGTCGTTCAGGCAGGGTCGCAAGTAGGGAGGAACCCTGATCCCGTCGACTCCAGGCTGAACGAATACAGCCTATCCGACGCGCGTAAAGGGGGTCTCGGTTCGGTCTGGACTTCGAATCCGATCTCCAATCGGGACGCGTTTCGGTCGCTGCGCTGGCATCGGCCTTTCCGCCGCTTACGGGTTGGCGCAACGGATTCCGGGCGCGCCGTCCGGCAACAAATCCCGGCATGGCACCGGGTCCGGAGGACCTGCCGGTCGCGGACTGCGCGCTTGCCCTCATGCCTGTCTGGGAGTCTCTTCCGCGCCATGCGCATCACGAAGATCTCGGCTTACCAGGTGGACCTCCCGCTGCACGAGGGCAGCTACAACTGGTCAGGCGGCAAGTCGGTCCAGGTGTTCGACAGCACGGTCGTGCGCGTCGAGACCGACGCGGGCATCGCGGGCCACGGGGAGGCCTGCCCGCTCGGCCCGGTCTACCTGCCGAGCTACGCGGAAGGGGTGCGCGCCGGCATCGCCGAGATCGGTCCTGCGCTGATCGGTGAGGACCCGCGGGACCTGGACCGGATCGTGCGGACGATGGACCGCGCGCTGAAGGGGCACCCCTACTGCAAGTCGGCGATCGACGTCGCGTGTTGGGACATCCTCGGCCAGGCGACCGGGCTGCCGATCTGCACGCTGCTCGGCGGGCGCAACGGCGACGACTTCGTGCTCTACCGCGCGATCTCCCAGCAGGCCCCGGAGGCGATGGCTGCGAACGTCGCCGGCTACCGCGCCGAGGGCTACAGGCGCTTCCAACTGAAGGTCGGCTCCGACGTCGAGACCGACATCGCGCGGATCAAGGCGGTCTCCGAGGTCCTCGAGCCCGGCGACATCCTGGTGGCCGATGCGAACACCGGCTGGCTCCAGCACGAGGCGGTCCGCGTGGTCCGGGGCGTGCGCGATGTCGACGTCTACATCGAGCAGCCCTGCGTCAGCTACGAGGAGTGCCGCACGGTCCGGGACCAGTGCGACCACGCGTTCGTGCTCGACGAGTGCATCGACGACCTGCGCACGGTGCTCCGTGGCCATCAGGACCGGGCGATGGACGTCGTGAACATCAAGATCTCGAAGTTCGGCGGTCTGACCAAGGCCCGCCAGGCGCGCGACCTCTGCCAGAGCCTCGGGATCGCGATGACGATCGAAGACACGTGGGGCGGTGACATCGTGACGGCCGCGATTGCGCACCTCGCGCACAGCACCGCGACGGAGTTCCTGTTCACGTCGACGGACTTCAACAGCTACGGCCCGCTGTGCATCGCCGACGGGGCGCCGCAGCGGAAGGAAGGTCGGCTCGCCGCCTCGACGGCCCCGGGCCTCGGCGTTTCGCCGCGCTTCGACGTGCTCGGCGATCCGGTCGTCGAGATCGAGTGACAGGACGCGGGCTTGCGTGCATCGCGTGCGGTTGACCGCTACAAGCGACGCCATGACGTTGATCCGCGGCGCGGCCCTCTGCGGCCTGTTCATCCTGCCGGTCCTCGCGGGCTGCGCGACCTCGGTCTCTGCGCGGGTCCACCGACCCGAGGCGGAGGCCGCTCCGCGCGCCGACGAGCGCCGTGAACTCGAGCAGGACCTGGCCGCGGCCGAGGCCCGGCACCGGATCGCAGCGCTGAGCGCCGACATGGCGCGCATGGGCGCGGCGCATCGCGTCGAGATGGCCCGGATCGAGCTGGAGCTCGCGGTCTCGGGGCTCCAGCTGTTCCAGGCCGAGCGCGGGCTGGATCTCGAGGAGGGGCGCCTGGAACTCGAACGGGACGAGTTCTCGCTCGAACAGGCCGAGGCCGAGCTGCGGGAGCTCCGGGAGATGTACGAGGAGGAGGAGTTCGCCAAGACGACGAAGGAGCTCGTCATCCGGCGCGGGGAGCGCCGGGTCCAGATGGAGAGGGCCGGGCTCCGCCTGGCGCGCGAGCGTCACGAGCTGCTGGAGCGCCGGCTCCAGAGCGACGAAGTCGAGAAGCGCCGGGCCGTCGAGGAAGCGCGCCGGGATCTAGCCGAGGCCGAGGCCGAGCAGAAGAAGACCGACCTCGAGCAGGACCTCGAGGTCCAGGAGGCCAAGCGCGAGGTCGAGAAGCTCCGCGCCGAGGTCGAGGGCGGCCGTTGATCCTGCGCTCCCTCTGGGTCGTCGCGCTGGCGGCCGGCGTCGCGGCGCAGTCGCCGTCGCGCGAGGACGCGCTCGCGGCGCGGGACCGTGCGCTGGCCTTCCTCTGCAGCACGCAGCGGGAGGACGGGGCCTTCAGCCGGCTGACGCTCGAGCAGATCCACGAGGCGACCTACTCGGTCGAGACGTTCCACGCCTGGGGCGTGGCCGCGCATGCTCTGGCCTGCGAGGCTCTGCTGCGGGCGCCCGAGACCGCCGATCGTCGCGAAGCGCTCGATGCCGGACTCCGCTGGTTCGCGGACTGCCGGACCCCGCTGCGGGGCAGCGACTGGGACAACGACGCGGTCTGGGCGTGGCTCTACGGGGTCGTGCTGGGCACGGCCGTCGCGGGCGACGAGCGGTTCGCGGGCACCGAGCTCGGTGCGGCCGTCGCCGCCAAGGGGCAGATCTTCCTGGACGGGCTGGTGCGCAACCAGGTGCCGACCGGTGGCTTCGGCTACTACGACGATCCGCCCTACACGCGGCGCCCCAAGTGGGCGACCAGCTTCTGCACGGCGCTCGTGCTGCCCGCCCTCGAGCGCGCGATGTCGCTCGGTTGGCTGACGGACCCGGGCGTTGCTGCCCGCGCGCGCCGCTACGTGCTCGGCTGCCGATTGCCGAACGGGGCCTTCGCCTACGATCTGAGGCCGGTGCCGCGCTCGTTCGCGGGTGAGAGCATCGACACGGTCAAGGGCGCGCTCGGTCGCATCCAGGTCTGCCACTGGGCGCTGACCGAGGTCGGTGACACGAGCGTCGATGGGGATGACCTCCGGCGGGGTCTCGCCCTCTTCTTCGCGCACCACGAGTTCCTCGCGACCGCGCGGATGCGGCCGATCCCGCACGAGGGTCACTACGCGAACGCCGGCTACTTCTTCCTGTTCGGACACGAGTACGCCGGACGTGCGATCGAGGCCCTGCCGGAGGACGAGCGCCCGCAGTGGCACGCGAGGCTCTGGTCCGAACTCCTGCCGACACAGCGGGAGAGCGGTGCGTTCTGCGACTTCCTCGGCTCGCGCTACACGCTGGTCGCCGGGACGGCGATGGGCGCGCTCGCGCTGGGCGCGGGTCTGGATGGCTGACGCGCGTGGATCAGAGGCTGTGACCAAATCGGTCTACAGCGCTCTCAGCGCGTCATCGCATATTCGCCGCCTGACTCGGCGGCAATGCGCTTGAGCATCGCGCTGTCGGCTCCGATCGACACGCAGTGGATCCGGATGCGGCGGCTCCGGTTCCAGCGTGCGATCTCGGCGGCGAGCTGATCCGGATCGACGATCGGTCCGGCGCTCGGGGACCCGTCCGACAGCAGGTAGATCGTGTCGACGTCCGGTTCGGCGAACGCACGGACCATTGCGTCGTGGACGTTCGTACCCCCGGTTGGCTTGAGCGCGTTGATCCTGTCGCGCGCGGCCGCCTTCGGGCGATCGGCTGCGGGCATCATCTCGTCGAAGATCGAGTCGACCGTGCTGTGGAACGGCACGATGTTGAAGCGGAACTGCTTGGTCGCGCCTTCCAGCACGCGCAGCAGCTGGGCCTTGGCCTCGTCGAGTCGGTTCCGCGACGCGCTCGTGCCGATCTGGGCAGACATGCTCCCGGACACGTCCACGATGAACACCACCCGGTCGCTGACCATCGGGATGCCGTAGTAGCTGGCGGTCGCGGCCTCGACGGCGCGCGGGGCGGCCGTCTTGGCGAATGCGTCCGCGGGGATCAGCTGGAAGCCGTCCTTCTCGGTCTTCCACCACGAACGCCAGCGACCCGCGTCGTGGAACCGCATCGCGGTCAGGGCTTGCAGGGCGTCGAGGACGTCCTCGCGGAGCCGCCCGGTCTCTTCGTCGAGGCGGTCGATCAGTTCTGGGATCGAATCGAGGCTGCGCACCCGGCGGCATGCATCGATGGCCGCCGCGCGGACACGCCAGTTCTTGTGGTCGAGATCCTTGTGGGCGTGCTTCAGCACGTCCTCGACGCCGAGCTCGGCGAGCAGGTCGAAGGCGAGCGCACGCGAGGCCACGTCCTTCGATCCCGATCCCCGGAGGCCCTCCAGGAGTTCTTCGCGCCACGTCGGTTCCTTGGCGAGCAGCGCGTGGAGGGCGAGCGTCGCCTCGATGCGGCGCGGCTCGTCCTTCGCGCGCAGCAGCTTCCGCAGTTCGGGGACGGCTTCCATGTCCCCGCGTTCTCCCAGCAACCGGAGCGCGGTCGACACGACCTCTGGCTCACGCGCTCGGGTCTGCCCGAGGAGCAGGGCCGTGACCTCCGGGCCGGCGACACCATTCAGGAGCTCGAGGGCGAAACAGCGCTCGGCGGGGCTCTCGCGCCGGGGTGCGTTGTCCTCGAGCCATGTGACGAACGTTGGATGCTTGCCCGTGAGCTCGGCGATCTCCTTCTCCACCGGTTTGCGCGCGCTGGGTCGGACGGCACCACCCACGGTCAGGAATGCATCGAAGTACTTCGGCCCGAAGCGCGCGAGGATCGCGGCCAGCAGGTCCGTGTGCGTGCTCGTCGACTGCAGGACGTCGGGACGGTCGATCAGTTCGGACAGGAGAGTGTCGGCCTCCGGGTGCTCGGCCTCGACGAGTTGGCGGACTGCTCCGGCCCGCGTCATCACGTTCGAGTCCCCGGCGCGGGCCGCGGTGAGGCGCGCGTCGGTCACGACGGTCAGGGGAGGAGCCTTGAGCAGGTAGCGGAGCGCGCTGCCCCGCGTGGGCTCCGAGGCCTCGGCCGCGATCGATGCGAGTGCTCCCCACGCTTCGTCGTTCCCCGCGCGGGACAGCCCGAGCATCGCGTAGGTCCGTGTGTTCTGGACAGAGGCCGAGTTTCCGTCTGCAAGGGCTGCAGCCCGCAGCCGCGCGACACCCTCGGTCCCCTGGTTGGCGAGGGCCGTGGCCGCGGCGTTCCGCACGGTGGGGGAGGACGGCTCGGCGATGAGCAGCGCATCGAGCGGATCGACGGCTGCCGGGCGTGGGAAGTCGCCGACCGCGCGGATCAGCGTCGTCAGATAGCCCTGGTCCGTCGCCAGAGAGAGCTCCGTGAGCAGGAGCTCGGTGGCCTGGTCGCCAGGGACGCGGGCGAGCTTCAGAGCAGCGGCGCTGCGCTCTGCTTCTGGCTTCTTGCGAGCGGCCTCGAACGCCGCGATCGCCGCCGCGGGATCGGTGGCCTGCTGTGCAGCGACTGCACACCCGAGAAGGACAGTGACGGCGAGTGTGATCGAAGGGCGCATCTTTCCGTCCGGCGGGGACACCGCCGCATGTCCTTTCTTAACCCACTCGTGCCCTGCGAAGGGACGTTGGCCCGGACCGGGAACGGAGAAGCCGAGGATTCGCGCAACCCGGCACGATCTTCGACTAGAGACGGCGCCTGCCCCGCGGACTCCGAGCGACCCCTATCGGATGGCCTCGCGGCGCCCCACCCAGTCTCGCACAACGGACCCGCGGGTCTCTCTTCAGCAAGGTGTCGCCGAGCACCGCGCCGGGAGGCTCGAAAAAGCCGAGCGTCTGTACCGGCACGCCATCAAGGCGGACCGCCAGAACCCGGAGGCCCATCACCTCCTCGCCTCCGTCTCGTTCGCGCGGCAGCGATTCGAGGACGGCATCAAGGCCGTCCAGCAGGCCCTGGCGCTCGACCCGAACCGGCCCGCGTCCCACGTCCTGCTCGGCAACCTCGAGTTCGCTTCGGGTCGCTTCGTCCGAGCACGGAACGCCTACCGGCGCGCGGTCGAGCTCGAGCCCCGACATCCGGGCCATCGGTTTGCGCTAGGACTTGCGCTCGACAGGGCCGGTGACGTCGACGGTGCCGTGCGTGCCTACGAGCAAGGGCTCGAGCTCGCGCCCGCGGACGTGCGGATCCGCGTCAATCTCGGAGAAGCACAGATCCGTGTCGGTCGGTCGCACGACGCCGTCGCGGTGCTGACGCGTGCCGTCGAGCTGGCGCCCCGAGAGCGGGCCTGCTGGCTGAATCTGGCGCGCGCCGCGCGGGATGTCGGCGACGTGGACCTGGCGCTGTCTTCGTACGCGCGCCTTCTCGAGCTCGATCCTGCCGATGCACGCGTTCTGGTCAGTCGCGCCCAAGTCCTCCGGGAAGCGGGCCGGATCGGCGATGCAGTGGCCGACCTGTCCCGCGCGGTCGAGGTGGCCCCGGATCTTGCCGAGGCGCGGCTGACCCTGTTCGCCACGCGGAAGCAGACGGAGCGCAACGACGATCTCCAGTGGCTGGAGGCCGCCGTCGCCGACCCGGTGGCGCTCGGAGTGACCGAGCACGACGCACGGTTCGCCCTCGCGAAGGTCCTCGAGGATCTCGGCGAGACGGAGGCGGCGTTCGCGTCCCTGCACCTCGCGAACCGGGCGCGACGAGCTCGGATCGACTTCCGGATCGAAGACGTCCAGGCTCGCTTCGAGCGCGTGCGTGCGGTCTTCGACCGGGATCGCATGGCCCGGCTCCGGGGGATGGGGCACCGCGACAGGACGCCCATCTTCGTGGTGGGGATGCCGCGTTCGGGCACTTCGCTCGTGGAGCAGATCCTCGCGAGTCACAGCGAGGTCAGCGGCGCGGGCGAGACCCGCTGGTTCCCGGAGGTGCTCGAGGCGCTGCCCGGCGGCCATCCGGACGGTTTCGTCGACCCGAACCCCGAGGACATCACGAAGCTCGGCCGCGACTACGTGATGCGACTCCGCGGCTCCGCGCCGGACGCGCCGCGGATCGTCGACAAGCTGCCGATGAACTTCGTGCGGCTCGGCGCCATCCGGGCCGCTCTGCCCGACGCGGTCGTCATCCACTGCACCCGGGACCCGCGGGACACGGGACTCTCGATCTACCGTCAGAACTTCGAGCAGGACCTCGGCTTCGCGTTCGACCTCGCGGAGATCGGCCGATACCACCGGGCCTACGAGTCGCTGATGGCCCACTGGCGAGCGGTGCTCGAACCGGGCTCCGTCCTCGAGGTCGGCTACGAGGAGCTGGTCCACGACCTCGAGAATCAGGTCCGGCGCATCCTCGCCGCCTGCGGACTCGCCTACGAGTCGGCCTGCCTCGAATTCCACCGGACCGAACGACCGGTCCGGACGGCGAGTCTCCAACAGGTCCGCCAGCCGATCTACGCGTCTTCGGTCGGCGCCTGGCGTCGCCACGAGTCCGAGCTGGGCCCACTCCTCGCCGCGCTCTGCGACTGAACCGGGGTCCGACACGTGGCGTCTTACCGCACTAGAATTCCAGACCCATGAACCTCCGCCACCTCTTCCTCGGCCCTCTGCTCGCCTCCGTGCTCGGCGCCCAGTCTCCCGTGCAGCTGGTCGAGTACGGCGCCGATCTCTCGGTGCGTGACGAGCTGATCGAGGCGGGCGCTTTCCTCGGTGACCTGGGGCGCGCGGGCTTCGCGCGGCTCGAAGCCACCGACGTCGCAGCTCTGATCGCGCGTGGGATCGCCGTCGAGGCGGTGCCGGCGCTGCGCCCGGGTGAGCGGCTGGTCGTCACGGCCCGCACACGTTCGGGGGCGGGAGCGATCCACGGGCGGCTGCTCCTGGCGCGGCGGGCGTTCTTCGTCTCGGCGGCCGAAGACACCGACATCCCGGTGGAGTGCCGCGGCAGCGGGTTCCACGGCGGCGTCCAGGTGCTCGACGTGGATGTCCCCTACTTGCCGACTCCCGAAGTGCCCGCTCGCCCGCAGTCCCTGGTCCAGGACCCGCTGATCGTGGGCATGGTCGCCCAGGTCCAAGCAGCTGCGCTGCAGGGTCACGTGCAGACGCTGAGCGGCATCTTCACACGGCGCGCGACGTCGGCGGACAACGCCCAGGCGGTCCAATACGTGCTCGGGCAGCTCGCCACGATTCCGAACATCACGTTCCGCACGGAGTCGTTCAGCGGGACCTACGGGCCGAACATCATCGCCGAGCTCCCCGGAACCGACCTCGCGCAGGAGGTGGTGATGGTGGGCGCGCACATCGACTCCATCGTCGGTGGCTCCTCGACCGCACGGTCGCCCGGAGCAGACGACAACGCGTCCGGCTCCGCGGCCGTCCTCGAGATGACCCGGATCATGGCGGGCCAGCAGTTCCGCCGGACGATCCGCTTCGCTTGGTGGAACGCCGAGGAGTTCGGCCTGGTCGGTAGCAACGCCTACGCGGCGGCCGCGGCCTCGCGCGGGGATGCGATCATCGCCTACGTCAACACCGACATGAACGCGTACCGGGCGCCCGGTGACGCGCTGTCGCTGGACTTCGTCACCAACGATTCGACGACGTCGCTGATCGATGCGTTGACCGTTTCGGCCCAGACCTACGTGCCGGGTCTGACGATCAACCGCGGCTCGCTGAGCGGCGGCACGAGCGACCACCGCTCGTTCTTCCGGAACGGTTTCGCTGCGGCGTTCCCGTTCGAGGACGTCGGCCAGTACTCGCCGCTGATCCACACCACCAACGACGCGGTGGGGACGTCTGCCAACGACTTCCAGCTGTCGGAGCTGATCACCAAGTCAGTGCTCGCGGGCATCGCCGACCTCGCGGAGATCGGTTTCGCGAATCCGGGGACATTCACGCGGTTCGGGCAGGCTTGCCTCGGCACGGGCACGACGCCCAGCACGTGCGCCTCGAACAACGAGAACGGGGGCGCGCTCGCCAACCTGCTGCGCACCAACGAGTATGCCTACCGCGTGCCAGGGCAGGGCACGCTGCAGGTCGAGGGCTTCGAGGTCTACTCGGCGAGCACGACCGGTGCCCCGGTGACCGTCGGCGCTTACGTCTACGCGGACGCCGGTGGGTTGCCCGCCGCAACGCCGCTCGCGCAGACGACGGTCACGATCGGGCCGGTCCCCGGCTTCTATCGGGCGTCGCTGCCGGCGCCGGTTACGGTGCCGGGGACGTTCCATCTCGCGATCGACCACTCGGCGCAGACGACCTATCTGGCGACGCTCGGTTCTGGCCAGCCGGGTTCGGGGTCGTGGCGGCGTCCCGCCCTGACGGGATCGTGGTCGGCGTCCGGCATCATCTCGGCGCCGTCATTCCGCGTGCTGTGCTCGGGAGGCGGCAGCCGGACCAGCCCGTCGATGGGCAGCGACGGGGTGCCGATCGTCGGTCGGTCCTTCGCCCTGACGCTCTCGCAGGCCGCGCCGGGCGCCGTCACCGCTCTGCTGATCGGAACCTCGGACCAGTCGTTCGGGGGGATCACGCTCCCTGCGCCACTCCCCGGCGCGCCTGGCTGCAGCCTCCTCGTCGCGCCGGAGCGGATCGACCAGCGGGCGGCCGATGCGGTTGGCTCGGCGCGCGTCGATCTGCCGGTGCCGGGAGATCCGGCACTGATCGGCGTCGACATCTTCCACCAGTGGGTCGTCATCGATGCCGGCGCCAACGCGCTCGGGCTTGCGGTCTCGGAAGGCGCGCGGACTCGGATCGGCGGCTGAGTGGACGCTGGCGGATGGGTTGGCAACCTTCGGGTCACCGGGCCAGATTCATACGGAAAAATGACTGACCCGTGCGACCCGGGCTAGGAAGCAGGGTCAGCTCAGGGGTAAGAACGACGCGCTGGGAGTAACCTCCGGTCCTGTCGGAGACTCCAAGGACCCAGTCTCGTTCTGACACACCCCATGAATCTGCGATCCGCCCCCATCGCCGTCGGCCTCATCGGCCTGCTGGCTGTCCCCGTCCTCGCGCAAGAGCCGCTCCGCACGTCGAGCCCCGTCGGAGCGGAGGGTCTGTTCGTCTCCGAGACCCGGGATATCGCGGCCCTGCCGGCGGTGTCCTCGACGCGCCTGGTCGTGAAGTTCGACCCGATGCTCGACACGTCTGGCCTCGAGGGTCTGCTGCTGCCGCTGCAGGCACGGGTTGCCGAGCGGGGCTACGGCGGTGACTTCGAGGTGCTCGAAGTTCCGCACGGGGCGGTCGACGCGTGGGTGGCGTGGCTCCGCAGCCAGCCCCAGGTGGTCTACGCCGAGCCCGAGGGCATCTGCTACGCGCTGGGCACGCCGCCGAACGACACGTTCTGGAGCTACCAGTGGCACATGATGGACCGCGGTGCGGTCAGCGGTGCTGCGGCGAGCAACTTCGGCGTCCAGGCGCCGGAAGCGTGGACCAAGAGCACCGGGGTCGGCGCGATCGTGGCGGTCGTCGACACGGGTGTCGCCTACGAGAACTTCGGCGGCTTCGCGCAGGCGCCCGACCTGGCCGGGACGAACTTCGTCGCGGGCTACGACTTCATCAACAACGATGCCCACGCGAACGATGACGAGGGGCACGGCACGCACGTCGCGGGCACGATCGCCCAGTCGACCAACAACGGCCAGGGCACGGCGGGCGTCGCGTACGGCGCGACGATCATGCCGGTCAAGGTGCTGAACAGCTCCGGCTCGGGCACGTGGACTTCGGTCGCCAACGGCATCCGCTTCGCGGCAGACAACGGGGCGGACGTCATCAACCTGAGTCTCGGTGGCTCGGGTGGCGCGACGGTGCTCGCGGATGCGATCAACTACGCATGGAGCCGCGGCGTCGTGATCTGTGCTGCGGCGGGCAACAGCGGCACGTCGACCATTGGCTACCCGGCGGTCTACGCGAACTGCATCGCGGTCGCAGCGACGCGATTCGACGGCAACCTCGCGCCGTACTCGCAGTTCGGCACCGGGATCGACGTCTCGGCCCCGGGCGGTGACACGAGCGTCGACCAGAACGGTGACGGCTACGGCGACGGTGTGCTGCAGCAGACGATCGGGACGTCGGTCACGAGCTTCGGCTACTACTTCTTCCAGGGCACGTCGATGGCGACGCCGCACGTCGCAGGCGTCGCGGCACTGGTGAAGGCCGCTCGCCCGTCGGCGACCGCAGCAGAGATCCGGGCTGCGATCGAGTCGACCTGCATGGACCGCGGTGCTGCCGGCTACGACACGACCTTCGGCTACGGGATCGTCGACGCGAACGCCGCGGTCGACGCGATCCTGGGCGGCGGTGGCGGAGGGGATGTCACCCCGCCTGCTGCGCCCACCGGCCTGACGGTCGCCGCGGGCAACGCCACGGTTGCGCTGGATTGGTCCAACAACACCGAGTCCGACCTGGCGGGCTACACGGTCTACCGGAGCACGAGCGCGGGCGGTCCGTTC
>JBEAPQ010000367.1:0-3023 GCA_041164325.1 Planctomycetota bacterium
GGAGTCGTAGCCCCAGACCTCCAGCTCCGTCGCACCGAGCCGGGCCTGCTCGCCCCGCACCAGCGCTGCCCGCTGGCGGTCCGAGCGGATGCCGTGGGAACGCTGTTCATCCCGATCTCCGCCGATCGCCAGCAGCAGGATCGTCGGGACGACGGCCGCGAACATGGCGACCCGCGCTCTGCTCGCGACGGCGGGGACCGCGGCGAGCGCGACGGCAGCCGCAGCGAGGACCGAACGCGTCGGAAGCGGCAGGGACAGCCAGGGAACGACCAGTGCGACCGCAGCAAACAGCCCTCCCACAGCGAGCACGGCGATCCGGGCCGGGCGCGGGACAGGCACCGTGCTCCTCGCGAACCCGACCAGCGCGGGCGCACATCCGACGACTGCGAGGCCGGTTCCCGGCAGCAGGTAGCGCGCGGGCCGCACCGGGAAGACCAGGAGCACGAGCACCCCGACGCCGTACGACCAGAGCAGGGCGCGCACGAATCGTCCCTGGTCCAGCCCGAGTTCCCCACGCGTGCGCAGGAACAACCCGAAGGGCAGGACGAGCGCGGCGGACCGCAGCAGGTGCAGAGGTGCGTCGACCAGACTGGAGACGCTCCATGCGCTGAGGCGACCGACGCTCTCGGTCGCTGCAAGCTCGGACAGTTCGTCCGCACCGAGCGCCGCGGGATCCCCGAGCACCAGCGCGTAGTAGCAGGCCGTCGGCGCGACGGCGATGCCCGCGAAGGCCAGCGTCGGCACGACACGCATGCCCGACCGCCACCAGAACGGCAGCAGGGCCGCAGCGAACATCAGGTAGGGCGGCCCCTTGGCCAGGAGAGCCAAGGCTCCGAACGTGCCCGCCAGCACGCAGCGCAGGACGCTGCCGGGCGCGAACACGGCCGCGTCCGCGAGGATGATCAGTGACGCCACGGTCAACCCAGCGAACGTCGCGTCGATCTCGGCAGTCCCGGCGTGCCACAGCTGGCTCGGAGCGGCCAGGAAAGCAAACGCCGCCCACCACGCCGTGGTCCCGTCGAACCTGCGCCGCATCACGGTCCAGATCGCGAGCACCGCGACCCACGCGACGAGCAGACTCGGAAGCCGGAGTGCCACCCGGCCGAGCCCCGCCACCTGCTCCGCAACGGCAAGCAGCCAGTAGACGAGCGGCGGCTTGGTGAGCATCAGCTCGCCACCGAGCCGGGGCACGAGGTAGTCCCCCGAGTCGACCATCCCGTGCGCGATCAGCGTGCGGAACGCCTCGGTCCCGATCCAGTCGGGCCGCAGGAGCTGGGGCCCCTGGACGGCCACGGTCAGCATGAGCAGGAGGAACGCGGTGCGCATCGACGGCGCACGACGTTAGCCGCGCGACGCACGGAGACCACGCGCCAGACGCGCCGCTTTCCGGACCACACCGACTTGCCCGCGGGATTCGAGCGCGAGTTGATCAGCCGTAGCGCTGACGCAGTTCCGAAGCCGCCGACACCATCGACCGCAGCTTGGCGGTGGCCGTCGGGGCATCGTTCACGCAGCGGTTCGCGAAGCACCCGAAGCCGCAGTCCGGGTTGAGCCAGACCTGATCGGGCCGGAAGTGCCGGAGCGCGACCTCGACGCCGCGGACGATCGCCGCGGGGTTCTCGGCGTCCGCCGTCCGGGGATTCACGACGCCGAGCCCGATCTCCCGGTCGTGGAGCGCCTCACCGACGACCGCCACCTCGCCTGCGCGCGGGGTCGCATACTCGAGCACGAACTGGTCGACGGGCATCGCACGGAACGCGGGGACCAGGCCCGTGTAGTCCCCCGTCAGCAGCACGTCCTCACGCCGACTCCAGTTGCCGCGGCAGACGTGGAGACCGATCCGCGGTCCGCGCACGCCGTCCACCACTGCGGCGAGGAGTTCCGCAGCGTAGGCGAGTTCGGCACCCGCATCACGGCGGGTGGCCAAGGTTGCTCACATGAATGTTCGTCGCTCGCTGCTGTCGGAGAGAACGACCTCCGTCAGCACAGGCTCGTCGAACTGGACGAACGCGCAGCCGGCAGCTGCGAGCTCCATCAGCTCTTCGCGGAGGATCCGCACGACGTCTTGGCCGAGCTCGACCTTGTCCCCGTAGGCACCACGACTGTGCGCCGTCACCCACATCGAACGGGTCAGGAGGTAGGGTCCCGGCAGCGAGACCTTGACGGGTTTGTCGGTCAGCTGCTGCACGAAGCGCAGCTCGTCGACAGCCAATGACTCCCGCCGCGCGAGGCGCCCCACGCAGGTCGGGTTTCGGATCGCGGATGCCGGCACGTCGAGCGTGTCCAGCATGTCCTCGAAGCCGGCCTTGTCCTCGACGGTGTCGAGCATCTCGGCCAACGACATCAGCCGCGTGCCGTCGAGCTTGTCGGTGACGAACGAGTAGAAGTTGTCGCGACGCTGCTCGCCGTCCACCACGACGTCGACTCCCGCCTCGATCTGTGCATCCACACAGGCGCGGACTTCGCGGTCTGCGACTTCATCGAAGCCACGGCGGTCCAACTCGCCACGCCGCACCGACCGCAGCGCGCCGAGCAGATCACGCGAGCGCGGCCAGGAGCCAACCTGGGTGACGGGGAACAGCGGCAGGGCAGTCATCGGCACAGGATTCAGATCAGGGTCAGGCGCTGCTCGAGCATGCACGCCTTGGCGAGGGTCGCGGCGGTGGGCGAACGCCGCACGACGTCTTCCCAGGTCTGCCGCACGGCGTCCTCGTCACGGAACGAGGACGCGAACGCCCGCACCTCGATCCGCGCGAAGCCGGGGTCGCCGTCCCCCATGCCGAGGTGCGCCAGCACGTCGTGCAGCGTGCCGCGCGCGGTGATCTCGATGTCGTCGACGTCCAGAGCCTGCCGAGCGCAGGCCGTGGCGAAGCCATTCGCAAGGTCGGCAGCCAGCGCACCGAGCACGTATTCGACGGCCGACGGGTGACGGTCCGCCTCCTCGAAGCTGGCCGGCTGGCCGACCACGAAGTCGAAGTTCCGGCAATAGACCTTGGCCGTGCGGTCGCCGACCGACCGCACAC
>JBEAPQ010000368.1:0-13405 GCA_041164325.1 Planctomycetota bacterium
GCTCCGCGCTCGCCTGACGAGCCATGACCAGGAGATCCGCGAAACCGCAGCCCTCGCCATGGGGATCTCCCAGCGATCGGGTGCGGTGCCCGACCTGATCGCGCTGCTCCAGGATGCCGAACGTGGGCGGAAGCTGTGCGACCGCTCCGAGGTCGACGACCGCACACGTGCGTTCGCCGGCTATGGCCTCGGCCTCGTGGCCTACGGCTCGCCGAGTCTGGGCGTCAAGCGCATCATCTTCGAAGCCCTGCGCGACGTTCTCGAGGACGAGTCGATCGTCGGGCGCAACGTGCCGATCGCCGTGCTCTCGGGGATCGGACTCCTCCATCTCGACAGCCAGATCGACCCCGCCGTCGACGCGCTGCGCGCCGAAGCACTCGCCACACTCGCCCGCTTCCACGATGCCGACGTCGGGGTCGGCCGGCAGCTGATCCAGGCCCACGTGGCGACCGCAGCAGCCGCCTTGCTCGCGGACAGTCGTGATGGGGACGCGCGATCCGCGTGGATCGAGAGGCTGCTGGGCGACCTCCGGGGCACGACAGCTTCCGCGGGGGCGAACCGCCGTCTGGACGCGCTCGGCCAGAGTGCCGCACTGGCGCTGGGCGAGCTGGCTGCACCCCACGAAGACGGCTCACCCGACGCCCACGTCTCCGAGGCGCTGTTCGACGCGTTCGAGCGCGGCATGGACTTCCAGACCGGAGCCTTCGCGCTGACGGCACTCGGCCGGATCGGCGGCACGAAGAACGTCGACGCGCTGCTCGGTGTCCTGGCCTCGGGCACGAAGGCACTGGAACGGCCTTGGGCAGCCCTCGCGCTCGGCCTCCACGAACACCGACGCCTCACGCGCGAGGGATCGGCCGGACGCATCGACGAGCGGATCACCAAGTCCCTCGAGGCGCAGCTGGACCAGGTGAAGAACCCGGAGACGCTCGCGGCGCTCGCGATCAGTCTCGGCCTCAGCCGGGCGCGCGATGCGAGCCCGAAGCTCCGCGTCCTGCTCGACGAGCACCGCAGCAAGGACGAACTCGCCGGCTACATCTGCCTCGGACTCGCGTTGATGGGCGACCGCAGCTCGATCCCTGCGATCCGCGAGATCGTGCAACAGTCGGCCCGCCGGCCGCAGCGCTTGATCCAGGCCGCGGTCGCCCTCGGGCGACTCGGCGACAAGAGCGCGGCACTCGCGTTGATGGACCAGATGGCCGGTGCGAACCAGAACCTCGCCGTGCTGTCCTCCCTCGCCTTCGCCGTCGGTCAGATCGGCGACCGCCGCACGATCCCGAGCCTCGTCGCCATGGTCGGAGACGACGAACTCGTCGACCTCGCGCGCGCGTTCGCCGTCGTCGCGATCGGCGGCGTCGGCGACAAGGAGATCGAGCCCTGGAGCGCGAAGATCGGCCGCCTCGCGAACTACCGCGCCGCGGTCGAGACGCTGTTCAACCAGGCGAGCGGCATCCTCGACATCCTGTGAGGCCTAGGGCAGCGGGCAGCCGCTAACCTCCTGACCGTGCCCCACGAGACCCCGACGCCACGCGGCCCCGACCGCCGCAAGAAGCCAACGCCCGTGCTGTCCCGGCACTGGCTCCGTGGCCGGCGCCGGGGCGGGCGCCGCGAGGGCGAGACCGAAGACATCTACGTCGACCGTCCGTCGCGACGCGAATGGCTGCTGTTCGCGGCGATCCTCGGCCTGGCTGGCCTCGACGGTGTCTGGACGCTGCTGCATCTCGAGCGCGGCGTCGAGGAAGCGAACCCGCTGATGGCGTGGTTCCTCGAGGTCGGCGGCAACCCGGCGTTCGCCGCGGCGAAGTTCGGAGTGACCGTCGTCGCCGCCGGCTTCCTGCTGCTGCACGCGCGGTTCCGCACGGCGCGGCGGCTGATGCCCTGGGTGGTCGCTGTCTACACAGCGCTCGTCATCGTCCACGCAGCGACCGAGTGGTCGCTGCGCGCGTCGCCCTGAACCCGGGTGATCAACCGCGCAGCGAGCGCAGGTAAGCGATGAGATCGCGGACCTCGACCGGCTGCAGCGCGTCGCGGACGACGGCGGGCATGGCCGGCGGGTAGCCCTCCCGCACCTTTGCGGCCGGATCGAGCAGCGACTCGAGAAGTTCCTCGGGCGCGAGCCGCGTGCCCACATCGTCGAGCGCAGGACCGAGCGTCCCACCGACGCCCGCCACCGCATGGCATCGCTGGCAGGAGACTTCGGCGCGGTTCATGAAGATGTCGCGGCCTCGCGCCGGATCACCGCCATCGAGGGTCAAGGACCAGCGATCGCCAGCCGGCGCCGACGCCGCGAGCGTCTTCGCCAGAGCGGGGTCCTCCGCCGCGACCCGGGACGCGGCGTCGACCACGTCGAGACGGATATCGGACGCCAGCGCCTCGAAGCCGGTGACGAGACCGGAGAGGGCCTTGGTGCGCGCTGCGATCGGCAGCCCCGGCGCAGCAAGGGCGCGCACGGCAGCCTGGCGGACGACGGGTCCGGCATCCGATTCGGCGATGCGCAGCAGGTCCGCGACCACAGCAGCGTCGACCGAGGCGGATGATGACCCGAGGACGCGCAGCGCAGCGGCGACGCGCGGTGCGTCCTCCGCTCGCAGGAACGCCGCCACCAGCGGCTGGAGCTCAGCGACTGCGCCGAGCCGCGCCGCGCCCTCGAGAGCCGCGGCACGGACAGAAGCTGGGAGACCGTCATCCTCGGCGGCCGTCAGGAGCGGGCCCGTGGCTGCGCCGAGTTCGAGCGCCTCGGCGGCCTCGACGAACGCCATCGCGACCGCCGCGTCGCGCGCGAGCTGGCCTCCCACCGCGGCCAGCGCCCCGCGGGCCGGCGCGGCGTCTCGCGGCGGCATCGGACGCCACGAGCCCACCACCGGGTCCACGTCGTCCGGCGCGCCAAAACCGGCGAGCGCGCGAAGCGCCGCGCGACGGTGCTCGACGGGCAAGGCGGCATCCACCGCGACGTCCGCGAGGTTCCGCGCATCCATGGACCGCCCGGTCCGCGCCGCGGCTGCGATCGCGCGCGTCCTCGCGGCTGCCGGCAGGTTCTCACGACCGAGCTGATCGGCGAGCGCGGCCATCGCCTCCTCGATGTCCAGGTCGTAGATCGCCCGGGCGGCTTCGACGCGGAGCGACTCGACGGCGTCACCCAAGAACATCTGGAGCTCGGGTGCCCGCTGCCGACGCATGACGAGCAGCGCCACGCGCCGCATCGCCGGGTTCGGCGACGTGCCGAGCTCGACCATCTCCGAGCCCTTCCGCAAGCGCGCGATGGAGGTGACCCCTGCGTGGAGCAGGAACGGGTCCTTCTCACCGTCGCTCCGCAGCATGGCGACCAGATTCCCGACGAAGCGCTCCCAGTCGAGATGGCCGAGCGCCAGAGCGGCTTCCAGACGCACGATCGGCTCCTTGTCGACGAGCCGGTCCTTGACCGGACCGCGCGCCGAGGGGAGTCGGAGTTCGCCGGCCAGGCGACATGCGCGGGCGCGGACGACCGGGTCCCGGTCCGCGATCGCCGCGGCGATCGGTTCGGCATCCCCGCCGTGGAGGCGCGCCGCGATCCCGAGCGCCCACAGCGCATGGAGCCGCACCGTTGGGTTCTCGTTCCCCGCCAGGGTTTCCGCCAACGCTGATCGGGCGCTCGGGCGTTCCGCCAGCGCGAGGTGCGCGCGCGTCCGGATGCGCAGGTCGACATGCCCCAGATAGCCGAGCAGCTCCGCATCGGACCGCCCACCCATGCCCTCCCGGAGCAGCATCTGCACCTCCGCCACGGCGGGGTCCTCGAGCGCTTCCTTCCGGAACACGCGGTGGATGAACCCGCGGTCGGGACGCCCCCACCCCGCGATCCAGTCCGCGACCCAGAGCGCGCCGTCGGGCCCGAACATCGCGTCCGGAGCCCAGATGTCCTTGATGAGGAACCGCACGTCCTCGACCGCGAAGCTCGCGCCGCGAGCCGCGAGCCCGAACGAGACGATGCCCTTTGGGAAGTCGCAGAGGACGAAGCGTCCGGCCTCCGCGGGATCGAAGCCCGTGCCGGGGTGGTAGTCGATGCCTGACGGGCCCTGCGCAGCGAAGCCCGCTCCGGGCAGCGTGCCGTCGATGCCGCCCTTCCAGACCTCTTCCTCGACCCACGGGCCGAAGCCCGTCATGTGCTGGTAGGTCGAGCGCCAGCCGTAGTCGCCGCCCTCGACGACGTGGAGGACGCGCGCGCGGTCCTTGCCCGCCGTGTCGTTGTCCGCCGTGATCAGGTTGCCCACCGCGTCGAACACGAGTTCCTGCGGATTGCGAAGCCCTGTCGCGTAGACCTCGAGTCCCGAACCGTCGAGCTCGCAGCGGAACACGGCTCCCGTGTCCGGGAGGTCGATGATCCCGTCCGCGCCCGACGCGACGCGCGCCCCGCGGTCACCCACCGAGAAGTAGAGGCGGCCGTCCGGCCCGAGCACCAGGCCATGCAGGTCGTGCCCCGTCACGCCGATGTGGACACCGAAGCCGGTGTGCACCGCTTCGTGCCGCACCTCGTCGCCGCGCGTCTCGATCCGCACCAGGTCCGGGATGCAGGCGAACCACGTCGTCTCACCGACCTGCAGGACGCCCGCCGCGGTGCCAGCGGTCGCGTCCCGGAAACCGTCTGCGAGCACCCGCTGCCGATCCGCGACCCCGTCGCCGTCGTCGTCGACCAGGATGCGGACCTGCTCGGAATCCGCAGTGAGCTGGGACGGATCCTCGGCAAACGCCGCGTTCAGGAAGGCACGCCGGTCCTCGACCGATCGAAGCGCCAGCTCGTCCCGGAGCCACGCCGGCTGTTGCGTGATGTCGAAGACCGAGCGCATGTAGCGGTGCGTCTCCGCGACGCGCACCGTGCCGCGGTCGTCGACGTGCAGGGCGACCGCGTTCTCGACGTCGGGGTCGGCGGCGAAGACCTGGGCCTCGAGGCCGTCCGCCAGCTGCATCGGCGTCTTCGCGTCGACCTTCGAGACCAGGGTCCAAGCCGGCAGCGCGCGCCATTCGTTCGGCGCGGGCTTCGGCGCCTCGGTCCCTCCCGAATCGGCCTCCTGACCACCCGTACAGCCGCAGGCAAGGCCGAGAGCGAGCCAGAGCAGGGAAGGGCGGCGAGAGTCCTTGGTCATGGGCCGATCATGATGCCGAGAGCGTCCCGGGACCGATATCGTCACCTGCCCCAACGCGGGACTCAGCGACCCACGCCGGCGAACTCCGCGACCAACTCAGCGGCGTTGCCGAAGAATCCGAACACCTGACCGGCACCTCCGGAGACGGTGATACCGAAGTCCTCGCCCGGCACATCGTCGAGCGGCCGCGCCACGTCGAGCCGGAAGACCCCCCCGCCGAACAGCTCGCTCGACGCGAATCGGAGCCCGATGCCCACGGAGCGGAGCGGGTCTCCGAACGACCGACCGGTCGCCTCGTCCGGGATGAAGCCAACGTCTGCGAACGCCGCGAAGCCGACGTGGATCGACCAGAGCTCGAGACCGATGTCGATCCGGTCCTCGAAGTTCAGGACCGCCAGCCGGTCGGACGCGAAGTAGCGCGCCGGGTAGCCCCGCAGCCCGTTGTCCTCGCCGAGCGTGAGCTGTGGGCGGATGCCCTGTTCGGAGAAGGCTCGCGCCACGCGCGCGCTGCACGCGAGGGTCTGCCCCGGCAGCGCCAGCGCGAAGCCATGGAGAGCCGCGTCAGCACCCCACGCACGCAGTTCACGGGACTCGGTCCGCCCCCCCACGTCGCTCTCGAACGTCAGATAGGCGTCCTCCACCGGCGACACGGCCGCCCGGGTGGTCCAGGTCAGCAGGGGCTGCAGTGCTGTGCCGACACCTTCCTCGTCGCGGACCGCGACGCCCCAGCGCAGGCCGGTCGAGACGCCGAGACCGAGGTCTTCGTCGTAGTCGATGCTGTCCAGGCGTCGGGCGATGACGAAAGCCTGGTTCCAATCCAGGCCGAACGAGCCCGCGACCTGGAGTTCGCGCGTGTCACCCGGCACCTCGACGAAGTCGGGCTGCGCACCCGCGAGCGCATCGACACGGACCGACTCGAAGCGGAAGTCGAACCCGAGGCTGGTCCGCAGGTTGCGCGGACCGAAGCCCCGCGCGACGTAGAACGACGCGACCTCGCGCTGCTCGGGCAGGAAGGCCACCGACTCGCCGCGCGCGTAGTAGTCGATGTCCCGACCCTCGAACCCGACGCGGAGCCCGTAGCTCCACGGGTCCTGGAGATGGCGGAAGGGGCGGCGGATGTCCAGGAAACCGAACGCGCCCTCGGTGGCATCTCCCACGGCAACACTCGCCGTGTGCCACGTGCCGAACAGCTGCGGGTCCTGGTAGCGCAGCGTGTAGCGGTCGTCCTCGTCTTCCCGCCGCGCCGACACCGTCAACCGTTTGCCGGTGCCGAAGAGGTTGGTTTCGCCAAGGATCCCGCCGTAGCTCTCGACACCCCCGACCGAAGAGGCGCTCGCGGACACGAGCAACGAGAACCGGTCCCGGGTGCGAAGCCGCAGGTCCGCGAACCCGTCGCCACCGTCCTCGAGGTCCGCCTGCACCTCCCCGAACAGGTTGAGTCGCCGCAAGTTGCGCGCGAGCTCCGCGACCTGTTCGTCGCGGACCGTCTCGCCGGGCGCGAGGAAGACCTCGCGACGCACGACGTCCGGGTCCGTCGTCGCGTGGAACGTGTTCGCGAACCAGTAGAGGAGGTTCCCGGTGTCCTCGGCGAAGACATCCGCCGTCTCGACGTGGACCTCCCGGAGCACCGGCGGCGGTTCCTGCTGCGCCGCGGTGCCGCCGGCGATGCCGACCAGCGCCCCCAGGGCCTCGAGGGTCGGACGCGGGCGATTCCGCCACGGAGAAAAAGCTGACATCGACAACACCGGGGACGGTCAGCGATCGATCCTAGGGGCGAGACCTGGCCGGGCCTGTCCGATTCTGCCTGGGCCTGCGAGACTACGCGGCCTGCCCGCCGACCTGACGATGCTCACCTCCCTGCAACGCGCGGCCTTCGTCGCCGCTTTCTCCGCCGTGTCGCTCGCGGCGCAAACCGGACTGACCACGACGCTCGTCGCGGGCGGGTTCTCGAGCCCGCTCTACGCGACCGCGCGCCCTGGCGATGCCGACAGCCTGTTCGTCGTCGAACAGAGCACCGGGCTGATCCGGATCGTCCGCAACGGCTCGATCCTGCCGACCCCGTTCGCCAACCTCCGGAGCCGCATCCTGACCGGCGGCGAACGCGGACTGCTCGGGCTCGCGTTCCACCCCGACTACGCGACGAACGGCTACTTCTTCGTCAACTACACGCGCGCGGGCGACGGTGCGACGATCGTCGAGCGCTTCGGCACGTCGGCCAACCCGGACGTGGCGAACACTTCGTCGGGCACGATCATGGTCGGCCCGATCGCGCAGCCGTATTCGAACCACAACGCCGGCTGCATCCAGTTCGGCCCGGACGGCTACCTCTACGTGTCGGTCGGGGATGGCGGCAGCGCCGGTGACCCCGGCTGCCGCGCGCAGAACGGCCAGAGCCTCCTCGGCAAGATGCTCCGCATCGACGTCGACTCGGCGAACCGGATCCCCGCGACGAACCCGTTCGTCAACGACCCGACGTTCCTGAACGAGATCTGGTCGTTCGGGCTCCGCAACGCGTGGCGCTTCAGCTTCGACCGCGCCACGGGCGACATGTGGATCGCCGACGTCGGCCAGAACGCGATCGAGGAGATCAACTTCCAGGCCGCGAGCAGCCTCGGCGGCGAGAACTACGGCTGGAAGATCATGGAGGGCCGCAACTGCTACTCCACGTCCGCCTGCGCCGCCGCCGTGCCGCGCTGCAACGACAGCCGCCTCGTCCTGCCGGTCCAGCAGTACACGCACTCGTTCGGCTGCTCGATCACCGGCGGCTACGTCTACCGGGGCGACGCGATCCCGGACCTCCGCGGCGCCTACTTCTACGCCGACTACTGCAGCAACCGCATCTGGTCGATCCGCTACGACGGCACGACCGTCAGCGACTTCGTCGAGCGCACCGCCGAGCTCCGTCCGTCGTCCGGCTCGCTCAGCTCGATCACGTCGTTCGGTGAAGACGCCGCCGGCGAACTCCTGATCGTCAGCCGCACGGGAACCGTCTGGCGCGTCACGGCCTCGGGTCCGGCTCCGGCACGGGACCTCGGCTTCGGCACGGCCGGCTCGAACGGTCAGATCCCCTCGTTCCGCGCCAACGGACGCCTGCTGAACGGCGCGGTCGCCGAACTGGTGCTCGACGATGCCGCCGCCACCGCACCCACGGCGCTCCTGCTCAGCTTGCAGAACAACCCGACGCCGATCACCCCGTTCGGCATCGTCGTGCCCTACCCGGTCGCGAGCGCGATCGGCGCGGTGACCTCCGCGGCGGGCGACATCCGGCTGACGATTCCGGGTGGCGGGGCCCTCGTGGCCTACGCCCAGTGGGCCGTCGTCGACCAGGGTGGCCCGGGCGGCGTCGCGCTGTCCAACGCGCTCGAGCTGACGTGGCGCTGAGGAACGGGCGCGGAAGGACGGAGCGCGATCGCGGAGCCGCGTTCCCGGGCGCGGATCAGCGCCCCGGAACGCGCGTCGGCATCCGCGCACCGATGCCGCTGCGCCACGAGTGGAGTCGGCCGAGGAGCTCCTCGGACAGCCCTGCGCGCTCGACGACCAGGTTGTTCTGTTCGGACGGATCCGCGACCACGTCGTAGAGCTCGCAGATCCCGGTCTCGAAGTCCTCGATCAGCTTGTGGTTGCCGACGCGGATCGCGCCCGCCGGTCCGCCGCCCTGGTTGCTGTAGTGCGGGTAGTGCCAGTAGAGCGTGTCTCGATCGGGCGCCCCCTGTCCGGTCAGCAGCCCCACGAGGCTGACGCCGTCGATCACGCGATCGTCACCGGCGTCGGCACCCGTGACCTCGCAGAGCGTCGGATAGAAGTCGACCGACTGGATCGGGAAGTCGGACGTCGACCCCGGCGCGATGCGACCCGGCCAGCGCACGATGCACGGTTCGCGGATCCCTCCCTCGTACATCCAACCCTTGCCCGCACGGAGCGGCAGGTTCGAGGTGGGCAGACCTTCCGAAGTGCTGAGCCCGCCGTTGTCGCTGAAGAACACGACGACCGTGTTGTCGGCGAGATCGTTGCGGTCGAGAGCCGCGAGGATCTCGCCGACGCTCTCGTCCATCGCCTCCACCATCGCGGCGTAGACGGCATGCTCCTGGACGAGGCGCACGCGATTGTCGTGCTCCTTGCCGAAGATCGGCTCCTCGATCTGCATCGCTGCTCTCTTGGCCTCGTACTTGGCCACGAGATCCTTCCGTCCCTGCAGTGGCGTGTGCACCTGGTAGTACGCGAGGTAGAGCAGGAACGGTTCGTCGGCCGCCGGACGCCCGTCGAGGAAGGACACCGCCTCCTGGGTCAGCCGCGTCGTCAGGTAGGTCCCGTCGGGGTCCTCGCTGAGATTCGGGAAGCCCCACGGTGCGAAGTAGCCCTTCGGCGGATGCCCGGCGCGGTGCCCACCCACGTTGATGTCGAAGCCGTGGTCCTCGGGCCAGCTACCGACGTCGCCGAGGTGCCACTTGCCGCCGAACCACGTCGTGAAGCCGCGGTCGCCGAGTGCCTCGGCGAGCGTGCGCGACTCCGCAGGCAGTCGGTTGAGGTACGGAGCGGGGTAGAGCGGACGCTTCCAGTTGGGCCTCGCCTTCGCACCCGCCGGCTGCGTCCCCCCGAAGTACTGCGTCGTGTCGAGCCGCGCCGGGTTCTGGCCCGTCATCAAGCTCGCACGCGTCGGACTGCAGACCGGGCAAGCCGCGTAGGCCTGCGTCAGGTTCATGCCTTCGGCAGCGAGGCGCGCGACGTTCGGCGTGTCGTAGAACGTGCCCGGGTTGTTGGGTGAGACGTCGGCCCACCCGAGATCGTCGACGAGGAGGAAGACGACGTTCGGGGGACGGGTCCCGCTCTCCTGCGAGGCAAGCGGACGAGCAGCTGCTGTGGCCGCGAGCCCCAGCAGGAAGAGACCGAGTCGCAGCGCGCTTCGTGGCATGGCGACATTCTGGGCCCGTGCGGGACTTGTTCCACCGAGCCTTCGGTTCCTGCCCGGTAACTCGCGCAGGGCCTGCGGGCTATCCTCACCTGCCCCGCACCTCGCCAAGGAGCCTCGCGATGCGCCTCTTCGCCGCGCTGCCTGCAGCACTCGTCCTCGCCAGCCCTGTCTTCGCACAGGGCGGCGGCGCGCTGCCACCGGTCCCCGCGCCACCCCAGAACCCGATCACCGCCGAGAAGGCCGTCCTCGGCAAGATCCTGTTCTGGGACGAGCAGCTGTCTTCGGACGACACGATGTCCTGCGGGACCTGCCACCTGCCGCAGTCGAACGGCGCCGATCCGCGGTTCGGAACGCACCCGGGCTTCGACGGGATCTTCGGCACGATCGACGACCCGCTCGCCTCGCCGGGGGTCGTTCACCTCGACGGCAACCGGCATTTCGACCCGGTGCCGGCTTTCGGCCTCGACGTCCAGGTGACCGGCCGGACCGCGCCGGCCGCGTTCACGAGCCAGTGGTCCCCCGAACAGTTCTGGGACGGCCGAGCGGGTTCGCGCTTCGTCGAGCCCGAGTCCGGACGGCTGTCGATCCCGGCCGGCGGCTCGCTCGAGTCCCAGGCCGTCGGCCCGATCACGAGCACCGTCGAGATGGGGCACGACGGCCGGACGTGGGCCGAGGTGGCCCAGAAGCTCAACGCTGCGCGCCCGCTGGCCCTCGCGACCAACCTGCCGCCCGACGTGCTGGCCGCGCTCGCGCAGGACCCGACCTACCCGGCCCTGTTCGCGCGCGCGTTCGGTTCGACCCAGATCACCGCGGAGCGGATCGGGTTCGCGCTCGCCACCTACGAGCGGACGCTGGTCGCCGACCAGACCCCGTGGGACCGCCACCACCAGGGTGACCCGACCGCGATGACCATGTCACAGCGCCAGGGCTTCCAGCGCTTCCGCCAGCACCAGTGCGACGCGTGCCACACGCCGCCGCTGTTCACGGACCACAGCTACCGCGTGCTGGGCGTACGCCCCTGGCTCGAGGATGCGGGCCGGATGGACGTCACGCAGAACTTCGCGGACCGCGGCGCATTCAAGGTCCCGAGCCTCCGCAACACCGGTCTGAAGCCGAGCTTCATGCACAACGGATCGATGACCAACCTGGTCCAGGTGCTCGACTTCTACGACCACCAGATCCCGAGCTTCCCGGAGAACCAGGACCCGCTCTACGCCGCGATGTCGATCCCGGCGGCCGACAAGACGCTGATGCTCGACTTCCTGCAGAACGCGCTGACGGACCCACGCGTCGCGGCCGGACTGCCGCCGTTCGACCGTCCGACGCTGCGCTCCGAGCTCCAGCCGAACACGATCTACGGCGCAGGCTCGCCGGGTGGCGCGGCCATCCCGCCACGCCTGATGGCACACCAGCCGGCCGTCGTCGGCGGTCTCGACTTCCGGATCGGCGTGCGCGATGCCCTGGGCGGCACGACGGCACTCCTCGCCGTGTCACCGCTCCCGGCCACGAACAGCGGACTGCCGGTTCCGATCCACGTCGACCTTCCGGCGAGCATGCTGTTCACGGCATCGACGGCAGGTGCAGGGGCCGCGGACGGCTACGCGACGTTCCCGCTGCCGCTGCCGAACGACACCAGACTCCAGGGTGCGGTGATCTACGCGCAGTCCTTCGTCCTCGATCCGGCCGCCGCCTCAGGCTGGGGCATCGCGGCCAGCGACGCCGTTTCGATTCCGGTATTCTGACCGCGGTCCCTCTCCCCGCGCCGCCGCCCCTCCGGCGCAGGGACCGCCGACATGCGCTCCGACCCACGCCTCGTGCTCGCGTTCGTCGCGAGCGTCTCCCTCCCCCTCGCGACCGCCGAGAGCCAGGACTGGGCTCGCGCGGTCGACGCACGTTGGCCGGGCACGGCGATCCAGAAGGCGAGTGAAGCGAGCTTCGACGCCTGGGTCGCCGGCCTCGACACCGACGCCAAGCTGGCTGCGCGGCGCGCGTTCCTGGCGGCCCAGTATCGGACACACCGTCTCGGCCAGCCGGGGAACGACTTCCTGGTGCCGAGCGGGCGCGGCGTCCCGATCGTCGATCCGGGCCACGACCTCGGCATCGGCGAAGCGGCCGAGCCCAACGGCGACCCCAACGCGATCGGCGGCGGCACGCCGACCCTGATCGGCTGCGGCGACCAGGGCGAGGGACAGGTCTTCCCCTACGGCGATCGCGACTGGTGGCAGTTCGACATCCCGGCGGACCGCACGCTGACCGCATGGACCGGTCCCGGAGCGACCGGCGCGATCGACGACACCGTGCTGGTCCTGCTCGACGCGCAGGGGGCGATCGTCGCGGCCAACGACGACGATCCGCTGCGCGCACCGTTCTCGGCGCTGACGACGACGATCCCAGCCGGCCGCTACTACCTTTCGGTCCAGGGCTTCGCCGACGTGCGGACCGGCTCCTACTCGCTGGACGTGACCTGCGGTCCGCCCGGCGGCGGGGCGAGCCTCCCGGTGTCGGAGGGCGCCGAGCCCAACTCTTCGAACGGCACGGCGACCGCCCTCCCCTGCGGACGGCAGGGCCAGGGCGACCTCCAGGTGGCCAACGACAGCGACTGGTGGGCGTTCTCGCTGAGCGCGACGACGGCGATCGATGCGGAGACCGGCGCGTTCTCGGCGTCGCCGTGCCGCGACACCTACCTCTACCTGCTCGACGCGACCGGCCGGCAGATCGCAGCCGACGACGACGGAGGTGCTGGGCTCTACTCGCGGATCCAGATCCAGCTCGCGCCCGGGACCTACTACCTGAACGTCGAGAGCTACCAGAACCGCTACCCAGGCGGATACACGCTGGACCTCCGCTGCGGCGGTGGCTCGGGCGGCGGCGGCGGAGGCTCGCCGGCGACGTTCCAGGCGCAGCCGGGCGGCTGCGCAGGGACCGCTGGACTCCCGGTCCTGTCGGCCCGCCCCGGCGAACGCCCGCTGCTCGGTTCGACGTTCGCGCTCGACACCGTTCCCGTTCCCACGGGCGCCCGCGTGTTCGGACTGTTGGGTGCCAGCGCCACCATGACGAGCGGCGGCGTGGCCCTGCCCGTCGACCTGACGGTGCTCGGCGCGCCGGGCTGCACGCTCGACGTCGACCCGGTCCAGACCTTCTCCGTGACGGCGCGCGGCAACGTGGCGACGTTCTTCCTTCCGATCCCATCCGACCCGACCCTGCTCGGCGGCCGGCTGCACGCGCAGTCGCTCGTCGTCGACGGCGCGGCCAACCAGGTCGGCCTAGTGACCTCGAACCGCGGCACCCTCGTCCTCGGAGACTCCCTGTGATCCCCATGAAGATGCAGCGCTCCCCCTGGCTCGCGGTGACAGCCGCAGCCCTCGTCGCCGCCTCCGCGACC
>JBEAPQ010000369.1:0-6851 GCA_041164325.1 Planctomycetota bacterium
AGCCCGGATGCAGGAGTCGCAGGGGCGCGACCGGCATTTCCGGACGACGCCTGCGACGACGAGACTCTTTCGCCGAGACCACCGCGAACCACCGTGCACCGCGGGCGGAATCCGCCCCGGAACGACGGCTACTTGACCGGGATCGAACGGTCCCGATCCGCGAGGAAGATCAGCTCGGCTTCGGCGACGCGCGGCGCCGAAGCCAGCGCGGCACGGACCGCGTCCTCGGCGCGATCCGCGTCCACCGCCAGGATGTCGACGTAGGCCCGGTGCGGTCCGAACATCCCGCCGAGGACACAGCCCGCCTGTCGCGCGGCCAGCGCCTCGTCGATGGCGTCTTCGATCTCCCCGCGCTGATCGGCGGCACGTCCCTCTTCGAGGCGGTCCAACGGGAAACCCACCGCCGCGTAGCCCGCGCCGTAGGCCTTCAAGGGGTCGCCGACATCGCGGTCCAGCCAGAGCCCCAGGACCGGCACGAACCGCGTCGTGCCGAAGCGCGCATCCGCGCGGAACTGCCCGTCGAGCGCAGACTCCTCCGGGACCCGCACCATCCGATGTGCCTGATTGGGCCCCTGGTCGGGGTCACCGCCCGCTTCCTGGATCAGGGCCCGGACGCGCGCGACCAGCTGGACGGCATCCACCGCGTCTTCGCCGGCCGGTTCGGTCGCCGTCTCGACCGAGCCGAGACCGCGCATCGCAAGGTCTTCCCCGAGTGCCTCATCGAGCCACAGCAGGGCAGCCCAGGAGCGGGTCCGCTCATCGCAGGTGGCGAAGTCCGGGTGGTGCAGCCGAACGTCGACCGCGCCGTGGGCCGGGTCGATCTGGGCCGTTGCGCGAAAGGCCTCGGCATCGAGTCGATGCCCCTGGATCCCGAGGACCCAGTCACCGACGAGCGGTGATGCCGGCTTCGAGGGAAACAGGTCGAGCCCGCCCGCCTCGTCCTGCTGCGCGATGGCCCAGCCGGTGAGGAGCCGGAGGTGTCGGCTCCCCTCGGCGGACAGCGCGAGTCCCAGGCGATCCTCATCGCGCCCCGGACAAAGGCGCCACGCGAGGTCGGGGCCGAGCAACCCCACAGCCCTCTGGACGGCGGGCGCGGCCTCCTCGGGTGCACTGCGATCGAACGCGGCGCGGATCGCGGGGCCCGATTCCTCGAGCGCGGCATGGAACCGCGCCACCCGTTGGCGAAACGTCAGGGAGGAGGAGGGCTCGGCCAACGGGATTCTCGGCGCCTGGGTGAGGCGTTCGAAGACGAGGACGGTCTCCGACGACGGGGGGCTCGTGGGGCGATCCGCGCGCGGCCGCTCCGGCCCCCGGTCACATGATCGCGTCGAGGCCGGTGATCTCGCGGCCGACGATCAGGCCGTGGATGTCGTGCGTCCCCTCGTAGGTGATGACCGACTCCAGGTTGCACATGTGGCGCATCGTCTGGTACTCGTCGGTGATCCCGTTCGCCCCGAGCACGTCGCGCGCGAGACGGCAGCACTCGAGCGCCATCCAGCAGTTGTTGCGCTTGGCGAGCGAGACGTGTGTGTGGTGCAGGCGGTCGGAGTCCTTCAGCTGCCCCATGCGCCACGCGAGGAGCTGCCCCTTGGTGATCTCGTTCACCATCCAGACCAGCTTGTTCTGGACCAGCTGGAACCGGCCGATGGGCTTGTCGAACATGATCCGGTTCTGCGAGTAGCGCAGCGCCTCGTCGTAGACCGCCATCGCCGCCCCCACCGCGCCGAACGCGATGCCGAAGCGCGCCGAGTTGAGGCACGACAGCGGACCCTTGAGCCCCTCGATGCCGGGCAGAAGGTTCTCCTTCGGGACCTTGCAGTCCTCGAAGACGAGCTCCGAGGTGACCGACGCGCGCAGCGAGAACTTGTTCTTGATCGTGTTCGTCGAGAAGCCGGGCGTGCCCTTCTCGACCACGATCATCCGGACGACACCGTCGAGCTTGGCCGACACGATCGCGAGGTCGGCGATGCAGCCGTTCGTGATCCAATACTTCGAGCCGTTGAGCAGGTAGTGGTCGCCCTTGTCCTCGATGCGGGTCAGCATCCCGCTCGGGTTCGAGCCGAAGTCGGCCTCCGTCAGACCGAAGCAGCCGATCAACTTGCCGGCGGCCATGCCGGGCAGCCACTTCTGCTTCTGCTCCTCGGTCCCGTAGGAGTGGATCGGGAACATGCAGAGCGAGCCCTGGACCGACACGAACGAACGGAGTCCGGAGTCCCCACGCTCGAGCTCCTGGCAGATCAGGCCGTTCGCGATGTTGGACATCCCGGCACAGCCGTAGCCGTCGAGGTTGGCCCCGAACACGCCGAGCTCACCGAGCGCCGGGATCAGGTCCATCGGGAACGTGCCGGCCCGGTTGTGTTCCTCGACGACGGGCAGGAAGTTCTCGGTCACCCAGTCACGGACGGTGTCGCGGACCATCCGCTCCTCTTCCGTGAACAGGTCGTCGATCTGGTAGAAGTCAGCCGCCTTGAACTGGCTCATCGGTCTCGATTGGGCGCGGTCGTGATTTGGGGAAAGCTGGCGACGATAGGACGGTCCACCACCGTTGGGAAGCGACGGCTCGGCTTCCCGTTCCCGCCCGGAGACCGGGCTCCGTGTTCCCCCGGCCCGGCCGATGGTTCGGCGCGCACGGGCATGGTCGCTAGCATCGGCGCATGGCGCCCGCGCCCACGCCCCGCTGCCCTGCCTGCGGCTACCCACTCGACGCCCCCCCGTGCCCCCGCTGCGGGGGCACCGTCCGGAGCCCCCGTGACGGTCGAAGCCCGCCCGCGGGGCGACGCACTGCGCTCACGGACTGCGCGGAAGGCTTCTTCAGCGTGTTCGCGAGCGCGCTGAGCCTCCTCCACGACAAGGCCTACGTCGGGCGTCTTGCGCTGCCGATCGTCGCCAACCTCGTCGTGCTGACCGCGGCCTTCGGCGCGATCTTCTGGGGCAGCAAGGAGCTGTTCGAAGGGCTCGTCGCCGACTGGATCAGCGACGACGGCCTGCTCGCGGGGGCCCTGGGCTTCGCGGGTGGGGTCCTGGCGCTCGTCCTCGCCACCGTCACGCTCTGGTTCACGGCTCCCGTGCTGATCGAGACGGTCCTCGGTCCGTTCCTCGACCCGCTGGCCCAGGCGACCGAAGAGGCCTGGACCGGCCGGCCCTGCCCCGCCCTCGACCTCGGATTCTGGAAGAGCCTGCTCCAGGGGCTGCGCGCATCCGCCCGGATCCTCGGGCTCCAGCTCCTGCTGCTCCTGCCCATCCTCCTGCTGTCGCTGACCGGCATCGGCGCACTGCTCGCCATGCTGATCGGGGCCTACTGCAACGCCATCGTCTGGTTCGAGATCCCCTGCGGACGCCGCGGCTACTCGCTCCGGGAGCGACGGACCCTGGTCCGCCACAACTGGCCCCGCGCCGTGGGGCTGGGGCTCGGGTTCCAGGTCGGAATGCTGATCCCGCTGTTCAACTTCCTGCTGCTGACCCCCGCGATGGCGGTCGCGGCCTCGGCCCAGTTCTTCCGGCTCGATCGCCGCGGCTGACGGCACCGGGGAGCCGCGTCGGGACCCGGCTCGCATCGGGCGGGCCCGGCGCTACCTTGCCGGGTCCGGGACGGACCGTCCCGCACCTCCATGGCCGAGAAGATCATCGTCACGTCCGCCCTGCCGTACGCGAACGGTCCGATCCACTTCGGACACGTCGTCGGGGCCTACCTCCCTGCGGACGTCTACGTGCGTTTCCGCCGGATGCTCGGCGACGACGTGCACTTCGTGTGCGGGTCCGACGAGCACGGCGTCGCCATCACCCTCAAGGCCGAACAGGAGGGGACGCCCTACGAGGCCTACGTCGATCGTTGGCACGACGCGATCGGCGCCACGCTGCGGCGGATGGGGATCGAGTTCGACGTGTTCTCCGGAACGTCGCACCATCGGAATCCGCACCACCGCGCGCTCGCGCAGCAGTTCTTCCTCGACCTGCGCGCCTCCGGCTACCTGCTCGAGAAGACGGAAGAGCAGTACTTCAGCGAAGCGCTCGGACGGTTCCTTCCCGACCGCTACGTCGTCGGCACCTGCTACCTATGCGGCCATGAGAGCGCGCGGGGCGACGAGTGCCCGGCCTGCGGCAAGTACCTCGACGCCCGCCAGCTCATCGCCCCCCGCTGCAGCCTCGACGGCAGCGTGCCGATCCTGCGGGAGACGACGCACTGGTACCTGGATCTCGGCCGTGCGCGTGATGAGTGGCTCCGGGATTGGATCGACAGCAAGCGCGGCCAGTGGAAGCCGAACGTCGAGAACTTCGTCCGCGCAGACCTGGAGGACCTCCGCCCGCGCCCGATCACCCGTGACCTGCCGTGGGGCGTGCCCGTCCCCGTGGAGGGCGCGGAAGGCAAGGTCCTCTACGTCTGGTTCGATGCGCCGATCGGCTACCTGTCGATCAGCCGGCAGTACTGGACCGAGCAGGGTCAGCCCGAACGCTTCGAGGAGCTCTGGAAGGATCCCGCGACGAAGCTCTTCCACTTCATCGGCAAGGACAACATCACGTTCCACGCGATCGTCTTCCCGACGATCCTGCGCGGCGCCGACAAGGGGTGGATCCTGCCGGAGAACGTGCCCGCCAACGAGTTCTTCAACTTCGAGGGGCGCAAGTTCAACACGTCCTCGGGCTGGATGATCCCGGAGGAGGCGATCGCGGACGTCCCGGTCGATGCGCTGCGCTACGCGCTGTGCACGATGATGCCCGAGACGGCCGACTCCGACTGGACGTGGACGGAGTTCCAGGCGCGGATCAACGGCGACCTCGCCGACAACCTCGGCAACTTCGTGTCGCGGACGCTGCGGTTCATCGAGCGGTTCTTCGACGGGGAGATCCCGGGCTACGGCGCGGCGAGCGCCGCGGACGAGGCGCTCTTCTCCGCCGCGTCTCGCGCCGCGACCGAGGTGCGCGAGCACCTCGGGGCCTTCCGCTTCCGCCGCGCCTGCCAGGCCATCATGGCCCTGGGCCACGAGTGCAACCGCTACTACGACACCGAGGCGCCCTGGACGTCCATCAAGACCGCCGAGGGCAAGCCGCGTGCCGCGCAGGTGATGCGCACGTGCGTCGAGATGATCCGGGCGTTCGGCCACCTCGTGGCCCCGATCATGCCGGCCACGTCCGCCATCCTGCTGCGGTCCGTCGGAGCCGACGGGACCGCGCCAGACCTCGCCGCCGTCGGCGTCCCGCCCACCGACCCGACACCCGTGGCGGGCGCCCCGCTGACGTCGTGCCTGCCGCGATTCACGGACGCTCGCGGACAGGAGAAGGCCGCACTGTTCACGAAGTTCCCCGACCAGCGCGTGGCCGCCGAAGAGGAACGACTCCGCACCCTGAGAGAGCACATGGAAGCTGAATCCACCGAGGCGACCCCGGAGCCGACGCACGAACCCGTCGCGCCGGCGATCGAATTCGAGACGTTCGCCGCCGTCGACATGCGCGCGGCCACCATCCGCGCCGCAGAGCGCCACCCGAAGGCGGACCGACTCCTGGTCCTCCAGGTCGACCTGGGGTTCGAAGTCCGGACCATCGTGTCCGGGATCGCTGCAACCTACGCCCCCGAGGATCTCGTCGGCCGGAGGGTGGTCGCCGTCACCAACCTCGCGCCGCGGCGCCTGCGCGGGATCGACTCGAACGGCATGCTGATGGCCGGCGACGGGGAGGACGGCAACCCGCGCTTGATCGCTCCAGATCCGTCCACACCGGACGGGACGCGGCTCTCCTGAGGAGCCGGGGCGACACGCCCGCTCCAGACCGTCGAGTCGGCGGCACGGCGGAAGCCGTGGGCACGAAAAAAGGCGAGATCCACCAGGGATCTCGCCTCTTCGCTCCCCAGCCTGGGCGGCCGGGTCGACCCGTGCGGCTCAGCGACGACGGGTGGCCTTCTTGGCGGTCGCCTTCTTCGCAGTCGCCTTCTTGGCGGCCGGCTTCTTCGCAGCCTTCTTCGCGGCAGGCTTCTTGGCAGCCTTCTTCGCGGCAGGCTTCTTCGCCGCCTTCTTGGCAGCAGGCTTCTTGGCGGCCGGCTTCTTCGCGGCCTTCTTGGCGGCCGGCTTCTTCGCGGCCTTCTTCGTCGCCTTCTTCTTAGCAGCCATTGTCAGTTCCTCTTGTTGCGTTCGAGTGGCAGACCGGAGAACTGCGGATGCAAGTTCGCCCAGCTCCTGCACGGGTCACAGTCCAGATCGGCGCGAGCTGCTGTGCGATTTACCGAAATCCCGTTCCTGTCGGCAGATACCGCGACTTGACGGGTTTCACCCAATTTGCGAGATCCTAACTTTGCTCGATCTTATTGGGCCATTTCGACGGCTTGAAGGAACTTGCTCAGCCTTCAGGCGGCAGGCGGGTTTTCTGACATTTTTCTCCGAGGACCGCCCCTGGCCCCGATGCCATCGGGGCGTAACGGCAAGAGGCCGGGTCACAGCCCGGCCTCGATGCGGAGTCGCAGACCGATCCAGCGATCAGTCGAACAGGTTGTCGAGCCGCTTCTTCGCGGAGTCGCCGTAGCCCGAGTCGAGCGCGACGTCGGGATCCTCGCGCGCTTCCGCCTGGCGGAAGATGTCGCCGAGCTTCTTCGCCGTCTCGTTCGCGTAGAGCCGCACCATCCCGACGGTCGTCCGATCGTCGAAGAGGATCGTCAGCAGCGTGCGGTCTCCCACCAGCGAGAGCTGGATGTTGTCGCGCATGCCCTGGTGGTAGAGCGCCGTGAACTCATCCTCGCCGAGCAGCCGCGCCATCTCCTTGGTCGCCGCGAACGATCCGGCGACGAGCGCCGAGATCGTGTCCATGTCGATCGACCGGACCTCTCCACGTCGCGTGACGAGGTGTCCCTCCTTGTCGATCAACAGAGC
>JBEAPQ010000370.1:0-7276 GCA_041164325.1 Planctomycetota bacterium
CCCTCTCCGTCCGCGGAGGTCTTGGGGCCGGTGATCAGCGTCTGGTAGGTCGTCAGATGCTGGCCGGTTCCGGAGCGGGGCAGGAGCTGCAGGAAGACGCCGAGGTCCTCGAACCGCGGGATCACCTTCTCGATCCCCATCAGCGCGATGTGCACCCGGGGCAGCGACGTCGTCAGCCGGGCGTTGCCCTCGTTCTCGAGGATCAGGAAGGTCCCCGTCTCGGCGACCGCGAAGTTGACGCCACTGATGCCCAGCTCTGCTTCCGCGAACGCGTCCCGCAGGATCTCACGTGCAGCCGCCGTCAGGGTCTCTGCGTCCGCGTCGGCGTCGGTGCCGACCTTGTCGTGGAACAGGCGCGCGATGCCTTCCTTCGTCTTGTGGATCGCCGGCACGATGATGTGCGAGGGCACCTCACCGGCGATCTGCACGATCCACTCTCCGAGGTCCGTCTCGACCGAGCGCATCCCGCCGGCCTCGAGTCGATCGCCAAGACGGATCTCCTCGGAGGTCATCGACTTGCTCTTGACCACCGTCTGCGCTCCGCACGAAGCCGCGAGATCGGCGATGATCCCGCACGCCTCGTCCGCGTCGCGCGCCCAGTGGATCTTCGTGCCCCGTGCCTCGGCCTGGCGGACGAACTCCTCCAGGTAGACATCGAGTTGGGCCAACGTCGCGTCCTTGATGGCGCGCGCGTGCGTGCGGAGCGCCTCCCACGTTTCGGGACCCACGTGGGCCACAGCCGCCCGCCGCCGATGGCCGATCGTCTCGGCCATGTTGTTCAGGGCGCGCGAGAGCTCGGCGTCGCGCAGCGCGTCGCGGGCGTTCGCCGGAAACGCTTCCATCGGCAGGTGCGTCCCTCCGCTCATCCCTCACCTCCGGTCGACGCGAGGATCTCGGCGAGGTGGAGCACTCGGGTCGGCGATCCCTCGCGGGACAGTCGCCCACCGATCTGCATCAGGCAGGAGAGGTCCCCGCTGACGACGACGTCGGCCCCGGTCGCGGCGATCCGCGCACACTTGCGGTCGGTGATCGACACCGAGACCTCCGGATACTTCACGGCAAACGTGCCGCCGAATCCGCAGCAGGCCTCGGCGTCTCCGAGCTCGACGAGTTCCAGCCCGCGCACGGCCCGGAGAAGCTGACGCGGCTGGTCGCGGATGCCGAGCTCCCGGAGCCCGTGGCACGCGTCGTGCCACGTCGCCCGCCCGACGAAGGACGCTCCGAGGTCGACCCTGCCGAGCACGTCGACGAGGAAGACCGACAGCTCATGGGTGGCATGGGCCATGGCTTCCGCGCGGCTGCGCCATGCCGGGTCGTCGGCGAACAGACGCGGGAAGTGATGCACCATGGCCGCGCACGAACCCGAGGGGGACACGGCCACTTCGCAGCCCGACCGTTCGAAGCTCTCGATGTAGGCTTCCGCGCAGCGACGCGCATGGTCCCGGTGCCCCGAGTTGTAGGCCGGCTGGCCACAGCACGTCTGGCCGGGCTCGAACACCACATCACAGCCTGCGCGCTCCAACACGGCGACGGTGGCCATCCCAACCTCGGGGCCGATCTGATCGACGAGACAGGTGACGAAGAGGGCAACGCGCACGCCGGGATCTTCGCCGAGCCCTTCCGGGGAAGCGAGCATGCAGCGTGCGCGATCCCCGACCGATCGGTCGAACCGAAGAGCGGGACTGCCTCCCTCTCGCGGTAGAACGCAAAGGCCCTCGCGAGCATGATCCCCCTTCCATGCTTCACGGCGACCCCAGCGCACTCGAGGTGTTGCGTGCTCTCGCTGCACGCCACGGCCTGGAAGTGCGCGGCGGCCGGGTTCGTCGCACGTCGTCCAGGTTCTGCCTGGGAGTCGAACACGGGGACTACAACGGCACCGAGCTGTTCGGCGTCGGCACAGACCGGTTCCTGTGGCTCGCGGCACGGCCCAACGAATCGGGACGCGTCCGGCTCGTCAGCTCGAGCTTCGAAGCGGAAGGCTGCCTCGATCTCGACCCCGCCCGGATCCCGCCGCCCGGCTCCCAGGCCGGATGGGCCCGTTACGCCTGGGGCGCCCTGGCCACCCTGGCGGCCGCGGGCCAACCCATCCAGCAGGGCATGGACATCGCGATCCACAGCAACATCCCCGGTGGCGGCATGTCGCGGTCCGCATCGCTCTGCATCAATCTGGTGCTGACACTGGGCGAACAGAACGGGGTCGCGTCCCCGCCGGACGCGCGCACGGTCCGCTTGGCGCAGTCCATCGAGAACGACTACGTCGGGTCGCCGTGCGGAAACCTCGACCAGACGATGATCGTCTTCGCGAAGGCCGGCCACGGGACCCACTTCCGCCCGTCCACCGGCGAGATCGAGCACATCCCCTTGGGACCGAGCGCTCCGGACTTCCGACTCCTGGCCCTCGACACCGGAACGGTCCGTCCGGGTCTCGAGCAAGCGACCTACCCGATCCGGCGCGCGGAGTGCGAGCAACTGGTGGCGCTCGCACGGGCGGAGGGATTCGGGATCGCCCGCCTCGCGGACATCCGCACCGAGGAGCTGTTCCAGGTGATCTGCACACGGCTGGGACCCGCGCATCCCGAGCTCATCGATCGGCTCCGCTATCTCTACGAGGCGCAGGGCCGCTTCGAGAGCCTGCTCGAGGCATGGCGCATGGGCGACGTGGCTCAGGTCGGCGCGATCTTCCGGGAAGACGGCCACGGGCTCCGCGACCTCTACCGGGTCTCCGGGCCGGAGCTCGAGGCCATGTGCGACATCGTCCGGGAGATCCCCGGCGTCTTCGGCGAACGGATGCTCGGCGGAGGTGACAAGGGCGCCTCGGGCGCCGTGGTCCGGGCCGCTGCCGTACCCGCAGTGCGCGCGGCGATCGACGCGGAGTTCCCCGCGCGGTTCCCCGGACTCGCCGACCGCTACGCAGTCCACGAACTCTCGATCGTCGACGGAGTCACGGTCCTCGAAGCTCCGCTCTGAGAGTGTGTGACGAAATCTCGTCACGCACTCTCCCGCGGCCGCGGAGTGGCCGCCAGGCAAGCACTTCAGGGGCTGTAGGCTGATTCGGTCACAGCCTCTGAGCGCCGGCCCGGTCCGCCTGACGCCGAAGACCGCGCGTGCGGCACGGTTGCGGACGGCTCGGACCGGCTGCACCATCTGCCGATGCGCTCCACCCATCTGACCCTCGGGTCTCTTCTCGTCTTGTCGACACTCTTCGCCAGCTGCACCAGCACCCGGCGTGCGCGTGATGTCGACCTGGACGGCCCCGGCGCGAAGCGCATCCTGACCCAGGACCTCGACCTGCAGAGATCGGACGATTCCGAGGCCGCTCTCTACGTCTACCGGCCGGCAGAGTTGCCGAAGGTCCGCTACACGAAGCTCCTTCTCGATCAGGTCCAGATCGCCAAGGAGGGAGAGCTCGACGAGGAGGAACTGGCGAACTACCAGACGCTCGCCAACAACGCGTTCGTGCTCGTGCGGGACTCGCTGGCGCAGGACTTCGAGATCGTGACGGAACCCGCGGCCGACGCGTTCCGACTGCAGATTGCGATCCTCGACGCCTCGCCCGCGTCGACCGTGCGCAAGCTCCTCGCATCTGCGAGCCCGGTGGGCCGCGGACTCTCCCTGGCCAAGTACGTCGTGACCGGCAAGCCCACCGCGGTCGGGGAGATCACGATCGAACTCCTGATGACCGACTCGACGACGGGCGCGGTGCTCGGCGCGGGTGTCGATCGCCGCGTCGGCACCCAGAACGTCCGCGAAGCGATCGACGTGTGGCAGACCGCCAACGATGCGCTGGCCAAGTGGGCGGAGCGGCTCCGCGAGCAGCTCAGGCTCGTCCGGCAGGCGCGCGCAGGCGCGCGCTGACTCTTCGCGGCTCGGCGAAGCCCGGCGCCGCGCGCACGGTCTTCACACCGCGCGCAGCTCGGACAAGAGAGACGTGGTCGCGTCGGCGAGCGCGGACCAGGTCCTCCCGGCAGCTGCGGCGTCCTGGGCATGAGCGTGGGCCTCGAGCTCGGAAGCGAGCTGTTGGAGGTACTCCGCACCGAGGTTGGCCGCCGCACCCTTCAGGGTGTGGGCGTGTGCGGCGACGCGCTTGAGATCGTTCGCCGCGACCTGGGTCTGGATGGCGGCCAGAAGGCGTGGGAGCTCGGTCAGAGCCGTGGCCGCGATGCGGCGCAGCGCACCACCGTCCAAGTCGGAACGCGCGTGGATCAGCGACGGCTTGGGCGTCGCGCTTCCAGGAATCGTGTGCGGGAGCCAGCGACCCAGGATCGTCGCGAGCAGGGAGCGGTCGATCGGCTTGGCCAGGTAGTCGTTCATGCCGACGGCCAGGCAAAGTTCGCGGTCACCAGCCATGGCGTGGGCGGTCATCGCGATGATCGGGATATCGACGCGTCGTGTCGGCGCTTCGCCGCTGCGAATGCGGCGCGTGGCCTCGTAGCCATCGAGCACCGGCATCTGGCAGTCCATCAGCACGAGGTCGTAGTCTCGGGTGGCAAGTGCGCGGATGGCCGCGTCCCCGTCCTCCGCGATATCCGCCTCGAGGCCGAAGCTCTCGAGAATCGCCAACGCCACCTGTTGGTTGATGGCGTTGTCCTCGACGAGGAGCAGCCTGGATCTTGGATCGAAGCCGCTCGGGACCCCACGCGGGCCCGGCGCGTCGACGGGAGCTCCGCAGCGAGGGAACGGCAACCTGATCACGAAGGTCGAGCCGACACCGAATTCTGATTCGGCGCGGATCGAGCCCTGCATCTTGTCGACGAGCTGCTTGCAGATCGCGAGGCCCAGCCCCGTGCCGCCGTACCGACGCGTCGTGCTCGTATCGACCTGGGAGAACGGCGTGAACAGCTGCGCGATGCGCTCCCCCGGGATCCCGATGCCTGTGTCGGTGATCCAGAATTCGATGTCCGTCACATCGCCCTTGTCGAACGCCAACGAGACCCTGAGCCGCACCCTGCCGCGATTCGTGAACTTCACCGCGTTGCCCAACAGATTCAGCAGCACCTGCCGGAGACGGACCGGATCACACGACACGTAGCGAGGTACGTCCCGGTCGATCCGCCACTCGAATTCGAGCCCCTTGGCTTCGGCCGCAGCCGCCGCGAACTCGGCCGATGCGCCGACGAGCGCGTTGAGGTCGGTCGGAACGCGCTCGAGATCGAGCGCTCCGGCCTCGATCTTCGTCAGGTCGAGGAGATCGTTGAGGAGGTCCAGGAGGTTCTCGGCGCTCTCCTTCGCGACGTCGACGCGCCGCGCTTGGGCTTCGTCGAGGGCGGATTCCGCCAGCAGGCTGAGCATCCCGATGACGCCGTTCATCGGTGTCCGGATCTCGTGGCTCATGTTGGCCAAGAAGCGACTCTTCGCGAGGCTCGCTTCCTGGGCCTTCTTGGCCATGTTCGCCGCGAGGTTGGTCTGCTGCTCGAGATGCTCGTTCAGTGCGAGGAGCTCGTGTTCGGCGCGCTTCTTGGCGGTGATCTCATGGTGCGTGCCGGACATGAGCAGCGGCTCGCCCGAGTCCGTCCAGCTCGAGACCTTTCCGCGGTCGAGAACCCAGATCCAGTGGCCGTCGCGGTGCCTGATGCGCGCCTCGAACTCGTAGTATTCGGTCTCGCCGCGGAAGTGGGCTTGGAGCTTCTCGTTGGACTCCACGAGGTCGTCGGGATGGCAGTGTTCTGCCCATGTCTCGATCGTCGTGGGCGAGAGCTCGTCGAGCGTGTAGCCGATCATCTCGGCCCAGCGTTCGTTGAAGACCGTCTGACCGGTCTGGACGTTCCACTCCCACGTACCGACGTTGGTCCCCTCGAGGATGGCCGCCAGCCGCGCCTGGTGGGCCGCGACCTGCTGTTGCGCGACGATCTGCTCGGTCTCGTCGATGATGTACCCGCGGATCGCGACGATCTGACCCGAGGCGTTTCTCTCGACGCGCGTGACGTCGTGGAAGTGCCGGAATCCCCGGTGAGCCGTCTGCAGTCGGTAGCGCTGCTCGAACGCGTCGACCTTGGACCCGAGATAGTGGGATGCCTCCTCCTTGATCCGCTCGCGGTCGTCGGGATGGATCGCGCCCTCGAACAAGAAGCCGTCGGCAAGCAGCTGCTCTCGCGTGAACCCGAGGATCTCCGGCGCGTTGGCCGACACGTAGCGGACTGGCCAACCGGGTTCGTCCGACCAGACGAGGATCAGGACCGGCCCCTCGGAGAAGAGATCCCGCTCGCGACGAAGCTCCTCCTGGATGCGGTGCCGCTCGGTGATGTCCGTGATGCTGCCGACCATCCGGAGCACGGAGCCGTCCTCGGCGCGAGCTACGACCGACCCCCTGTCCTCCACCCAGAACACGGTGCCGTCGATGTGGCACATCCGGTGGACGCTCTGGTAGTGGTCACCTCCGATGCCGAGGAAGGCCTGTCGGACCCTCGCCATCACGCGGTCCGTGTCGTCTGGATGGAGTCTCTCGATGAAGCTCTCCATGGGGTGCTGCATGAAACTCCCATCCAGCCCCAGCATCTGGCACCACCGCCTGTTGTGCCTGATCAGCCCGGAACGGGCATCGAAGTCCCAGACACCGTCGCCCGTCGCGTCCATGACCAGCGACAGACGCTCCTCGCTCTCTGCGATGGCCTCCGTTGCACGGCGCTGCCCGGTGATGTCCGTGAAGATCGCGTAGACGATGTCCGGCTCCTGACCCGCCTCGACCCGACCGAGATAGGCGTCGATCGCGAGCCACCGCGTCTCGTTCTCACCCGCGTGGATCACCCCCATGATCGCACCCGTCACGTCCGTTCCGCTCCGGATCGCGCGCATGGCCGGGTGCTCGTTGCCCGGAACCGGATTCCCGTCGATGTCGATCGACCTCCAGCGCGGGTCCATCGACGTGCGGCCCTGCATCTGGTCGAGTGTCAGCCCGAGGATGCGCTCGGCGGCGGGGTTGGCATCCAGGATCACGCCGTCCCGGGATTGGAGGACGACACCCTGGTCCATGCGGTCGAAGAGCTCCTGGAGGTAGGAACTCAGGGGGCGTGGGGACTGGCCTCGCTCGATCATGGGGACGGACGACGTCGCTTCGGGTTGCCGGAGTCGAGCGCGCAAAGATACGGAATCCGGCGGGCTTCGTGTCCGTACGAGCAGGGTGTCTCGCCCCGAACTGACCGGAATCCGGAGGATCCTGCGATCCGAGGGCCCGCGGTTCGGGCAGAACCCCTCGACTCGACCGTTCCGTCCGCGCGTCAGGCGGGACCAGGCCTGCGATGGCAGCCCGCAGAATCGTCCTGACGCCCGGCAGGGACCCCCA
>JBEAPQ010000371.1:0-8964 GCA_041164325.1 Planctomycetota bacterium
CCTTCCCGCTCTCGAGGCACTCGCGGTCGGCGTGCCGACCGTTGTCGCGGACGCGGGCGCGCTGCCGGAGGTCACCGGCGAGTCTGCGATCCGGCTGCCAACCGGAGACATCCGGGCTTGGGTGCAGGCACTCGAGTCGATCCTCGGTCGTCAGGACGCGCCGGAGCTGGTCGAAGCTCGGAAGCGGCAGGCCGCATCGTTCTCGTGGGATCGGGCTGCGGCGGCGACGGCCCGCGCGTGGCGCTCCGCCGCGGGGCACGCCCCGGATCAACCGGCGAGGACGGAAGCGCCGTAGGCCGCCGCGACCGCTGCCGCGATGCCGAGCAACACGACGAGTGCCTTCCGGAAGCCGGCGAGTTGGCCGACGTCCTCGCCGAGCCCGCCGCGGGCCTGGAGGTTCTTGTGGAACTGCAGCACGCCGCGGTCCCGGTCCGGGAGCGCGCGCGCGGCACCCTGCGACGGCGACGATGCGCCGCTGGGCGCAGCTTGGGGACGCGACGGCTTGCGGACTTCGACGACCTCGTCGACGAACTCCAGGACCTCGACCTCGGCGGCGGTCGCCGGCTCGGGAGCAGGAGGCGGGACGGGGCGCGGGGTTTCGCGCACCTCGGGCAGAGCGGCCGGCGCCTCGTCCGCCGAGCCGAAGTCCAGCTCGAGCTCGTCTTCCGCTTCGGCGACGGCCGGGGCCGAGGGCTCTTCCTCCTCCGCGAGGAGATCGACCCCCGCGAGATCCGGGGCGGCGGGCCGAGGCGCGGCTGCGCCCTCGACGAAGCGGATCTCGGTCCGGCCGATCAGGAGCACGTCCCCGTCGCGCAACACGCGCCGCAGCACGCGGGCCCCGTTGATGTGCACGCCGTTCCGGCTGCCGAGATCCTCGACCTCGACGACGCCCACCTGGACGATCAGGCGGGCGTGCTTGCGGGAGACCTTGTCGTCGTCGAGGACGATGCCGCAGCCCGAGACGCGGCCGAGGACGAGACCGTCCTCGACCTCGATCGAGCGGCCGTCAGCGAGGAGGAGGCGTGCCATGTCGATGCTCTGCGCGGGCGACGCGCAGGGGCAGGGACGATAGCATCCGGCGCGTGGAGCCGGATGCCATCCTCCCGGGACCCGCGCGTATCTGCGTCGAAGGCCTCTCGGTCCAGTTCGTGACCGGACGTTTCCGACGCACGACCGTCGACGCGCTGACCCGGGTCGACCTGCACGCGGTCCGAGGGGAAGTGGTCGCGATCCTCGGGCCGAACGGCTCGGGGAAGACCACGCTGTTCCGCGCACTGGTCGGCGAGTGCAGGCCACGGGAAGGGCGCGTCGAAGTCCTCGGTGATCGGCCCGGGAGCCGCGGGCTCGTCGGACGCATCGGCCTCCAGCCCGACGGGCCGATTCCGTATCCGGGTTTCCGCGCGATCGACTTCCTCCACCACATCGGGCTGCTTCTCGGCCTCGAGCGGGCATGGCGGCACGAGCAGGTCGAGAGGCTCACCGACGCACTCGCCCTGGCACCGATCGCTCGGCGCCGCATCGGCGGGCTGAGCACCGGCATGCAGCAGCGACTGGCTCTCGCTGCCGCGCTCCTTTCGGCACCCGACGTGCTGCTGCTCGACGAACCGACGTCCGGCCTCGACCCGATCGGCTCCCGCCTCGTCCTCGACCTGCTGCGCGCCGAAGCCGAGCGTGGCACCACCGTGCTGATGGCCTCGCACCGGCTGGATGAAGTCCACCAGATCGCCGACCGCGTGGTGATCCTGCTCAGCGGACGTGTCGTGGCCGACGGCTCCCTCGACGTGGTGCTCGGCGGGTCCGATGCGCAGTGGACTCTGCGCGGCGTGACCCCGGCGCTCCGCGCAAAGCTGGAGGCCGTGGCGGAGGACGGTGGCGCTGTGTCGCTCGGCTGGCAGCGCGTCCGCCGGGACCCGCACGAGGTGTTCCGCTCGCTCGGGGCCGATTCCCGTTGAACCGCGCCGCCCGAGCTCTGCGGCACCGGACCCTCGGGGTCCTCGGACCACTGCTCCGCCCCGTCGCAGAGCGCACCGCCCTCGCAGCAGGTCTCGGCCTCACGCTTGCCATCTCCGGGGCCCGCTACGAAGGCGTGGGGACCGACCGCGATGTGGTCGACACGTCGACCGCGTGGATCCGCCTCCCCATGTTCCTCGTCGTCCTCACCGCGGTGCTGACGACCATCGACGCATGGCCAGGATTCGGTCAGGACCGAGGCGCGGCGGCCGGCTTCGTCCGGCGCGCACGGCTCTGGCCGACGCGCGGCACGACGATCGCCGCGACGGCCGGACTCTCGACCGCGATCCTCGCGCTCTGCGGCACGGGCTTCCTGTTCGACGTGCTGGCCCGAACCAGGGCGCCGCGCGCGATCCATGCGGTGCACGTGCTGTGCCATCCGGGACCCCGGGTCCTCGGCATGCAGAGCGCCGACGCTGCGTTCGACGTGCCGGAGGCCATCGTCGGGCAGCCGGCCACGACGCTGGAGATCCGCGCGCGGCCTGGCTTCGTGCCGGGGCGTGAAGTCGCGACGCCAACCATCACGGTCCGTTGCAACGAGGAGGACGTGGGGATGGTGACGTTCGCGCCGGGCGGAGGCGTCGGGCGCATTCTGCTGCCGCAGGGGTGGCAAGCCCCGGTGCGGCTCCGCATCGAGCCCGGGCAGCGCGGCTTGCTCGTGCTCGGACCCGCTGCGCTGCAATTGGTCCGGGAGAGCGATCGCAGTCCGCGGATCAACGCCATCCTCGCGGCACTCTCGGCGGCCTGGCCCGCGGGTGCAGCGCTCGGGCTGGCCGTCCTGCTGCACGCCGTCGTCGGACGCGTCACCCTCCTCGTCGCAGCGATGGGAGTCGTCCTGCTCGGTTTCGCGAGCGACATCTCCGGGGTGCCGGGCGCGCTCACCGCCTACGCCCGCGCCCAGGAAGTCACCCCCACCCCCTTCCCGGCGACGCGTGCGCCGGACCGGGCTCCTGGCTAGGCTGCTTCGCCGATGATCGCCCGGGCGACAGCCCTCCTGTCCGTCGGCGTCCTCCTGACGGCCGCCCAGACAGTGCTTCCCGGCGAACCCGGCCGGCCGGCAGCTTCGTGGGCGACGAACCTGATCCGGCCGTTCGCGCTGCCGCCGCTCTGGCGCGATCTGACGACTGCGACCGTCGAGGGCCGCAGCGCCGACGCCACGGCGGCTGCCGTCCGGATTGCGGCGCTCATCCCCTCGTGGGACGACGGGGCGGCTCTCGCTGCGTGGCTCTCGGCCTTCGATGAAGCCAGCGACGCGCCGAGCCCAGGCGCTGCAGCCGAGCGCGTGCTGTCCGCGATCGCGCTGCTCGAGGAGCGTGCCGGATTCCTTGCGGCGCGGGCTCCACAGCGCGCAGCGGACGTGCTCGGCACCGCGGCGACGATCGCCGAGGCAGCCTTCGCGCGCCTCCCCGACGCCGCGGCGGCCTTGCACGACCGACAGGGCAGCACTCCCTCGGAGATCGCCGCCGACCTGCTGGGCCGAGCGGCCGCCCTCGATCCCTCCGAGGCCCGCGCCGAGCGGCGCGCGCTCGCCACGCTCCGAGCCGCCTGCGGAGCGATTCGCCTCGGCGACCTGTCCCGGGCGGCGCTCACGTTCGGAGCGGCCGTCTCGCAGTTCCGGGCCGCCGGGACCGACTTCGCGCAGCGCTCCGCGGACGCTCTGCACGCGCTCCCACCCCTGTCGGTTCTGGCCGCAGACTCCTCGCCGCTGCGCGCGCAGGCCGGGCAACCCCTCTTCCTCGACCTCGCGGATGCGCTCGACGCGCTGCGCGCGGCGAAGGGCGATCGCTGATGTTCGACTGGCTCGTCGACACGTTCAGCGCCTACCCCTACGCGGGCGTCGCCCTCGTTTTCCTGGCGTGCGGGCTCGGTCTGCCCATGCCCGAGGAGATCGTCCTGCTGTTCGCCGGATACCTCTGCTACCAGGGGTTGGCGGACACCCCGACGATGATGGGCGTCGCCATCGGCGCGATCCTGCTCGGGGATCTGATCCCCTTTGCGGCTGGCCGGATCTACGGTCCCCGGCTGCTGCGCATCCGACTGATGCGGATGCTCGTGACCCCGGAGCGACTCGCACGGTTCGACCGCTGGTTCCGCAAGCGCGGCGAGTTCGTCGTGCTGATCTCCCGATTCATCGCCGGGATCCGCGTCGTGTCGTTCTTCGCGGCCGGGACGATGCGCATGACCTGGCTGAAGTTCCTCGCGCTCGACCTCGCGGGGATCATCCCGATCGCGATGGGGCTGATCTGGCTCGCGGACCACTACGGCGGCGCGATCCAGGCGGTCATCGAGCAGGTCCGCAAGATCGAGAGGGGCATCCTGATCGCTGGCCTGGCGGGCGGAGCGAGCCTTGGCGTCTCCTACTGGCTCCGCTGGCGCCGCAAGCAGCAGCTCCTCGTCGGAGGCCCGGCCGAGACCTACGTCGAACCGACCAAGAGGGCCGGTCAGACCGAGGCGAGCCCCGGAGTGGCTCCCGATGTCCCGGCGTCAGAATCGGGGACCGGAGAACCCTCGGCGGACCCGGCGCCCGGCGACGCGGCCGGGCCGGACTGACCGCATTGCACAAGAACCCTCCCAAACCACTGTCTGACAGTGACTTGCGGGGACTTGTCCGTTACACGGTCGACCGGTAGCCTCTTTGCCCCTCAAATCCCGCCGATCGGATTCAGCCGGTCGCCCGCTTTCTCCGATTCCAACCGTCTCATGAACTGGACCCTTATTGCCCTGATCGTCGCGGCCCTGGCAGTGGTCGTCGCGATCGTGCTGTTCCGCTCCATCATGTCGAAGGACGCAGGGACCGAGCGCATGCAAGAGATCGCAACCGCGATCCAGCAGGGCGGCCGGGCCTTCCTCCATGCCGAATACCGCTGGCTGGCAGTCTTCGTCGCGATCGTCTTCGCGCTGATGTGCTTCGCCCCGGGGTTCTCGGTCAAGACCGCGATCGCCTTCCTGTTCGGTGCACTCGCCTCCGCGACGGCTGGCTACTTCGGGATGCACACGGCGACGCGTGCGGCTGTCCGCACGACGAACGCCGCCCGCACCAGCGTGTCGGAAGCCCTCGCGGTCTCGTTCCGCTCGGGCACGGTCATGGGCATGACGGTCGTCGGCCTCGGCCTGCTCGGCATCACGATCCTGCTGACGGTCTACGGGTCGGATGAGGCGGCCCTCGAACAGATCCTCGGCTTCTCCTTCGGCGCCTCGTCGATCGCGCTGTTCGCGCGCGTCGGTGGCGGCATCTACACGAAGGCCGCCGACGTCGGCGCCGACCTCGTCGGCAAGGTCGAAGCCGGCATTCCGGAAGACGACCCGCGCAACCCGGCGACGATCGCGGACAACGTCGGCGACAACGTCGGCGACGTCGCGGGCATGGGCGCGGACCTGTTCGAGTCCTACGTCGGCGCGATCCTCGCGACCTGCGTGCTCGGCGCGGCGATCGCCGCAGGCAACGCCGAAACCGCGACCGCACTGATCGAGTATCCGCTGGCATTGGCTGCGACCGGCATCGTCGCGTCCTTCCTCGGCACGTTCCTCGTCAAGACGAACGACGAGTCGAAGCTCGGCCACGCGCTGCACACCGGTCTGTGGGCTGCGTCGATCATGCTCGCGATCGCCATGGCCTTCCTGACGCCCATGATCGCCCCGGCTCCCGGCGGCGTCGATCCGTGGAACGTCTACGGCAGCATGCTGATCGGCCTGTTCGTCGGCGTCCTGATCGGCCAGGCAACCGAGTACTACACCTCGGAGAAGAAGACCCCTGTCCACTGGATCGCCCAGCAGAGCGAGTCCGGCCCGGCGACGAACATCATCGCCGGTCTCGCCGTCGGCATGGGTTCGACGTGGCTGCCGGTCCTCCTGGTCGCCATCGGCATCTACGCCTGCTCGGAACTCGCCGGCGTCTACGGCATCTGCATCGCTGCGGTCGGCATGCTCGCGACGCTGGGTATCTCGCTCGGCATCGACGCGTTCGGCCCGGTGGCCGACAACGCCGGTGGCCTCGCCGAGATGGCTCAGCTGCCCAAGGAAGTCCGCCAGCGCACCGACGCCCTGGACGCGACCGGCAACACGACGGCCGCGATCGGCAAGGGCTTCGCGATCGGCTCGGCCGCCCTCACCGCGCTCGCGCTGTTCAACACCTATCAGACGAAGGCGGCGGCCAGCGGTGCGGAGCCGTTCATGCTCGACTCGCCGAAGGTCGTGATGGGCCTCCTGATCGGCTCGATGCTGCCGTTCCTGTTCTCGTCGATGGCCATGCGCGCCGTCGGTCTCGCCGCCAACGCGATGGTCGAAGAGGTCCGCCGCCAGTTCCGCGAGATCCCGGGCATCCTCGAGGGCACGGGGCGCCCCGACTACGAACGCTGCGTCGCGATCTCCACCGAGGGCTCGCTCCGCGCGATGGTCGTGCCGGGCCTCCTCGCCGTGGTCGCTCCGCTCGTCGTCGGCATGGTGTTCGGCAAGGGCGCCGTCGCAGGCCTCCTCGCCGGCTCACTCGGCGCCGGTGTCATGATGGCACTGTTCATGGCGAACTCGGGCGGCGCCTGGGACAACGCCAAGAAGTACGTCGAGGCCGGCCACCACGGTGGCAAGGGCTCGCCGGTCCACAAGGCTGCGGTCATCGGCGACACCGTCGGCGACCCTTTCAAGGACACTGCTGGCCCGTCGATCAACATCCTCATCAAGCTGATGTCGATCGCCTCGGTTCTCGCGATCCCGCTGTTCGCGTGAGCCGAACGGCCCCCCAGCATCTTTGGGGGGCCTGACCCTGTCGGGCCCAGCGCGGTATCCTCCGCACGCTCGGCCCCCTCCAGGAGAACGCACCGATCGAAACGAAAGAGCTGGCCCTCTCCCTCGCCGACCTGATCGACGAGCGCCAGGGTGAAGACATCGTCGTCCTCGACGTTTCTGGCCCACTTGCGATCGCGGACTACTTCGTGATCGCCACGGCCCGCAACTCCCGCCACGCGAACGCGATGGCGCGTGAGCTGTCGATGCTCGCGAAGTCCGGCGGGGCGGCGTTCCGACGCTTGTCCGGCGTGGACACCGAGAGCGGCTGGGTCCTGCTCGACTTCGACACGGTCGTCGTGCACCTGTTCGACGCCGAGAAGCGCGCGTTCTACGCGCTCGAGAGCCTGTGGAGCGACGTCCCGCGGGTCCCGTTCGAAGCGAAGCCGCGCGCGGCGACGCCGAAGTCCGACGAGCCTGTGAGCGGAGAGTCCTGGCCCGGCAGCTCCTGGCCGGACACCGACCCGTCCTGGCCCTCGACCTCGCCTGCCGGCGAGTAAGTCGGCGGTCGGAGCCGGTCTCCGAGCGACGAGAGCCCTTGGCATGGCCCGCACGGTCCGGGCGCGACCCATTCCGACACGGGGCCCCCGCCCCCGTTTGCGGAGCGTGCGTTAGGCTGGGTGGCTCGGGCCCGCCCCGCCCTCTCGCTCCGCCATGCTGCGCACCTCCCTGCTCGCCGGGGTGGTCGTCGTCACGCTGACTGCCTGGAACGCAGGCCACGCGACGACGCCCGCTGTCTCCGCTTCGACCACCGACCCCGTGCCGACCACTGTGTCGGCCGACGGCACGGTCATCGCCACGGTCGAGATCGACCACCGCGGCGTGCGCGTCCTGACCGCAACGCGGAAGCCGTCGCTCGGCTTCCGGAAGTCGGGCGCGGACGCCGACCATCCGTTCGGCTGGATCCTGCGCGACGCTGCCGGCGACGTGCTGGCCCAGGGCGGATTCGATCCAGCCAAGGTCTGCCGCGACCCGAGCCACGCAGGCCAACCACCGCACGTGGTCGGCTGTGAGGTCGTTCCGCACACGGCGCACGCCAACGTGAAGCTGCCGGACATGGGCGCGCGGGCCGCGACGCTCGAGTTCGTCGATCGGACGAGCGTGTCATCCCCCCTGCCCCTCGGCGCGATCCGCTGGAGCGCGCTCCCCCTGCGCTGAGGCACCGACGATGCAACGCCGCCCACTCACCGCGCTCGCCTTCCTGGCCCTGGCGTCCGTGACGACCGCGCAGACGGTCCGCACCGTCGTCCAGAACGGCCCGAGTGAAGACCTCTACGACATGGTCATCCTCGGCGACGGATACACCGCCGCCGAGCAGGGCCAGTTCGACCAAGACGTGCTGGACGTCATCAACTACTTCCAGAACACGCCGAACAAGTTCCCGTACGGCGCCTACTTCAGCCTCTACAACGTCCACACGGTCTTCCGCGCGTCGAACCAGAGCGGTGCGGACAAGCCGCCACTCAACATCTTCGTCGACACCGCTTACGACGCGAGCTACTGGACCGGCGGCACCGAGCGCTGCCTCTACATCGGCAACGGCGGGTTGGCGATGGCCGATGCGGCGCTCGCGCCCGACACGGACGGCCGCGTCATCGTGCTCGTCAACGACCCGAAGTACGGCGGCTGCGCGGGGACGTTCTCGGTCAGCTACAACGGCACGTCGATGGAGGATGTCCAGGCCCACGAGTGGGGACACTCGTTCGGCGGCCTCGCGGACGAGTACGACTACGGCCGGTCCGGCACCTACACCGGCGGCGAGCCGGGCTCGGCGAACATCACGGCCGACCCGACCGGCAACGCCAAGTGGGCCCCGTGGCTCGGCGTCTCCGGCCCCCAGGGGATCGTCGGCGCCTACCAGGGCGCGGGCTACTACGCGACGGGCCTCTACCGGCCCGAACCGGACTGCGAGATGCGGAGCTTGAACCGCAACTTCTGCACGGTCTGCCGCGAGCAGTTCATCAAGCGCTTCCACCAGGAGTGCGTGGTGATCGGCAGCCCGACGCCGGGCCCGATCGCTGCCCAGCGCGGCGGGACCGCACAGGTGTCGTTCACGAACCGGATCGCCGGTCGCCCCCACACGATCGAATGGAGGATCGACGGTGGAGCATGGCAACCCACCAACCAGTCGACCTTCACGTGGTCGGTCGGCTCGGCGCCAGCAGGCCGCCACACGAT
>JBEAPQ010000372.1:0-6842 GCA_041164325.1 Planctomycetota bacterium
TGATCGCCGACCCACACCGTCCTATCGGCCCGCCTGCCCAGACCGCTTGATCCAGGCGGCGGCCTCACGGACCAGGATGTCCCGGATCCGGGACGCGTCGCACTCCCCTGCCTCGTCGATCGCCTGCCCGACGGCCCGGAGCACGTCACCGACTCCGGGCCCTGGCGGCACGCCGAGGGCCAGGACATCCGTTCCCGTCGGGAGTTCCGGCACGTCGCCGCCGCGCGCGAGAATCTCGTCGACGGGCCATCGGCCGGCCGGCTCGATCTCGTTCCACGTGCTCAGGTCCTGCAGCTCCTGTGCCTCCAGCGATGCCAGGGCTCGCGCCGCGGCGTTCTGCCCGTGCGCCTCCAACAACCCCCGCCGGGCCTCCAGGATCCCCAAGACGGACCGGCGAAGGCTCCGCGGTGCTCCGAGTGCGCGCAACCCGAGGGCAGCGTCCGCCCTCTCACCGAACAGCACGGCAAACGCACCGGCTGCCGAGGCCGCCCGACGCGCCAGGAACGGAACCAGCGCGCGGCGGACGCGCGCCTCGCACCCCTCCAGGACCGGGAGCAGAGTCCCCAGGATTCCCAGGTCGAGGACCCGTTCGACGGCGAACACCGCACCCACCCCCGTGAGGATCTGCTGGAGCTCCTCGAAGCGCCGGTTGCCGCTGAGCTGCCCCACACCGACGGCGCATTCCGCCAGCGCCGCGAACGTGTTCGGGCTCGGGATCAGCCCTCGACTCGCCTCGAACCGGATGGCCCGCAGGATGCGGAGCGGATCTTCGTGCAGACGGACACGCGCGTCGCCGATGACGCGGAGCGTCCGCGCCGCAAGGTCGGCGATTCCGCCCACAGGGTCCACCAGCTGACCGGTGAGAACGTCCTGGTAGATCGCATTGACCGTGAAGTCGCGACGTGCTGCGTCGTCCGCGGGCGAAGTCACGAACTGCACGTGGGCCGGTCGGCGATCGAGCCCGTAGTCCGACTCGCGTCGGAGCGTTGTGAACACAACCTCACCGCCCGCCGCCGACGTGGCCACACGTCCGAGCACAGCATCGATGCCAGCGCACCGCCCTCGCGCGGCGAGGGCTCCACGCACGACTTCGGGATGCAGGGGAGTCGCGAAGTCGAAGTCGTCGACCGGGAGCCCCAGCATCCGATCCCGCACGGCACCCCCGACCGCGAAGAGCGGCGCGCCGGCCGACAGGACCGCGTCGACGCACGCGCGCACGTCGGCAGGAAGGTCCGGGCAAGGCAACCGATCAGGCATCCCGCGCGATCGTATCAGGCCTCCACAGGCTCCCCGTCGCACAGAGCCCGGCGTATGCTCCGCCGGCGATGCGGATCGGCTGGAACCTCGGCAACGCGCTCGTCGGACTGGGACTCCTGGGTCTGGGGGCCACGCTCTCGATGCCCGGATGGTCCGCCGACCGGGTCGCGCGCGTCGAGTCACGCGCCGAGCAGACCTGCCGCATCCTCGCGGCGTTGGCCGCGAGGCCCGGCACGACGGACGAGCAGGACGCCGGGGCGTTCGCCGAAGAGGCCAAGACCCGCTGCCGCGCCGCCGGACAGCCAGACAGCGATCTGCCCGAGCTCGTGTCCGCCGCGCCGCTGACGCTCGGCAGCCGGCACTACCTCTTCCGCATCGCACCACGGACGCCGCCCACCGAACTCGCAGGCGTCGAAGCGCCGCTCGAGGTGTTCGGCTGGCCGCGGACCCTGCTCCCGCCCGGCCGGACCTCGTTCTGTTTCCCTCTCGACGGGGACCCGGTGTTCACGCGGAACCTGTCGGCCGGCTACGAGGGACTCGAGCGCGGCCCACGCCCCGGGGCCGCGCTGGCCCGCGGCGCCACCGGCCCCCAGACCGATGGACGACCCTATCGGGCCGCCAACGACGAGCGCTGGCTCTTCCTCCGCTCCACGGACTCCGACTGACGGACTGTGACGGACGGGAGTCACGGCCCGTCCGCGACGCGATCGCCGTCACCCCGCTCACGACTCCAGACCTCGGACCGAGTGGGCGGGGGCTCCGGCCCGCCGGACCTGCCCCTCGACCGCGCGTCAGAAGAACTCGAACAGGAAGTCGTTGAACAGTCGGCGCATGGCTGGCTCTTCCTCCGGCGAGGCGCGCAGGAGAGCCTTCAGGTCCGCAGGCCGGAAGTCCCGCCGCAGATCCTCCAGCGCGAGCAGCCGCATCTGCGGGATCTCCTCCCGGTCGGCAAGGACCTGGCGCACCATCGCGAAGATCGGTGCCGCCACGTCCGGGTCCTCGCGGTCGACCGCGATGTTCGCGAGCGAGTCGAGCAGCAGGGCCCGACGTCGGTAGTCCTCGCGGGGGATCGCATGGAACAGCTCGAGGATCTCCGCTTCGGCACCCCGACAGTTACGCATCAGGTAGGCGCACGTCGACCGGTGCGTCGCAGCGATCTCCGAGTCCTCGAGGAAGAACGCACGGAGCGGCGCGAACGACTCGGGCGCCGTCGTCAGCGCCACCGCACGCAGGAGGTCGAAGCGCTCTTCGTCGGAGACCTTCTCCATCCGCTCGGCCAGGGCGGGAATCGCCCCGCCGTCCCTGGCGGCGATCAAGTCCTGGATGGCCAGCGAGACCCGCGTGCCCGTCCCCGTCCGCACGACCTCGACGAGATCCTCGAGCATGCCGCGGACGCCGCGCTGCGAGAGGGCGCCCAACGCCGCGCGCCGGACCTCGACGGCCTCGTCGGCCGCGAGTGTCTCCAGCGCAGAATCGACCGCCTCCCCCGGGATGCCGGCGAGCACCGGCACCAGAGCAGCACGGACCCCGGCGTCGGGATCGACGATCTTCGGGAGGATCCGGTCCAGGAGGTCTTCGGCCCCGCCGAGGAGCAGTGCCTGCAGGAGTCCGAGTCGCGCCTGCGGAGCTTCTCGATCCAGCAGGTCGATGCAGAGGCTGGTGCCTCCCGCATCACCCGTGATGTGACGGAGCACGGCCATCGTCGTGATGAGCTCCGGGGGCTCCTTTCCGATCAGCGGCTGGAAGACCTGCACGGCCGCCTCGGGCGGGAGCCGCAGTGCGTTCTGCACGACGACCTCACGGACCAGCCGGATGTCACCGCGGACCAGGAGCGTCCGCAGGGCCGTGACCGCTTCGTCCGTCGGGAGGTGCTTGACCGCCCCACGGATCCATCCCTCCATCCCGCGCCCATCGACCGTGTCGAACATGCGCGACGCGATCCGCACCGTCTCGGCATCACCCGCGCCGGACAGTGCTTGCATGACCTTGTTGCGGATCTCGACGCGCGGATGCTCCAGGGCGCGGATCAACGCCGGGCCGCCCCGGGCTGACCCGGTCCGACCGAGCGCCTCGAGGGCGTTCTCGACGAGGTCGAGCCGACTGGGAATCTGCAGCGACTGGTCCAGCGCCGCCACGAGGAGGTCGAGATCCTCCTCGTCGACCCGCCCGAAGAACTCCTTGGCGAAGAGCCACGCATCGCGGGAGCAGTTGCCCTGCAGATTGGCGACGACCTGCTCGACCGCCTGTCTCGGCGTGCGGTCATAGAAACCGCCCGGACGCCGCGGCGACACGTGCGGACGCTTCGGGGCGCCGGGGAAGTCCTCGTGCCAGACGCGCACGCCGGGCGGCACGTGCTCCTGGACTTCCACGACCTCCGGCACGACGTCCGACGCAGGGGCGCGGGCGGGATCGGTTCGTTCCTCGGGACCACCGCAAGCAGTGGCGACCGCCAGGACGGCCGGAAGCAGCAGGAATCGGGTCGCCATCGGTGCGGGACTATAGTCCCCTCTCGCGGAGGGTCACGCCGGTGGAACCCGGCTTCCAGGGCGCGACGCGCGCCCGGAATCAGCGCGCGTCCGCGGGTTCCGGCACCGCGGGCCCGACCGACAGGTCGCCCTGCACGTAGTCGAGCCGCGACTCGCTGATCCGGTAGTCGAGCTGGTTCCGGAGCAGACGCTGGCGTGCCTCGAGCAACTCCTGGTTGCGCTGCTGGACCTCGAAGATCGTGCCGCGGCCGACGCGCAGCCGCTCACGTTCCGTGTCGAGCTGGGTCTCCGAGAGCCGGACCGACTCGCGGGACGCGCGGATGCTCTCCGCGAGGGTCACGAGGTTCCGGAGCGCGGCACGGACCTCACGGGACACGTCCAGTTCGGCGGCGTAGAGGCGACGGCGCGCCTGCTCGAGCACGAGCATCGCCCGGTCGCGCGCACCGCGCGCGGCGTTGTTGCCGATCGGAATCGAGAGCTGGAGACCGAGCCCCCAGTCGGGGTACTCGAGGTTGGTCAGGTCGCGCCAAGCATCGCGCGAGTTCTCCTGGATCGAGTCTGTGCCGTAGCTGGCGACGAGATCGAGCTGGGGAAGGACGTTGCGCTCCGCCTCCCGGTAGCGCACCTCGGCCGTCTCCACCGCAGCGCGGAGCGCCGCGAGATCCGGACGCCGATCGAGCGCGATCCGCGACAGGTCGCGCCAGTCATCTTCGGGCACGGCGAACTCGCCTTCGAAGGGCGACACGGGGCGCAGCCCCCGGTCCCAGATCAATCCGTCGCTGTCATCGAACAGGAGCTGGCGGAGCTCATCCTCCCGGCGACGGATCTCGTTCTCCGCACGGATCAGCTCTTCGCGACGGCGTGCGACGTCGGCCTCGTCGAAGACCCGGTCACGCTCGGCGAGCTCCCGCACGCGGATGCGCTCGTTCGTGATGCGCAGCTGCTCGGAGGCCAAGGCCAGCGATTGCGCCTTCACGCGGTAGTCCTCCCGCGCGAACACCAGCTCCCAGTAGGCCGAGACCACTTCGATCAGCGTGTCCTGCACGGTCCGCTCGAAGCGGGAGCGGCTGCCTTCCAGGTCCGCACCCGCCGCGCGGACGTCGGCAAGGGCCGCATCCGCCCAGGCACCGCGAAGCAGCGGTTGGGTCACGCGGGCCGTGAAGTCCATCGTCCACTGGGATGTCGGGAACTGGAACGTCGACTGCACCGACTGCTTGAGGCGCAGCGGCGTGAACGTCAGTTCGTACAGCGCGCCGGTCGGGATCCGCTGACGCAGGCCGACCGATCCGTCGATCGTCTCCCGGACGGAGCCCGGCTGGAACGCGTTGGCAGGCGCGCGCTCGGTCCGGTTCGAGTTCACGGTGCCGAACAGCTCGGGCTCGAAGAAAGCGTCCGCGATCCGCACGCCCTCCGTGGCCTGGAGCGGACCGAGTTCCTCCGCCCGCAGCCCGAGGTTCTGCACGCGTCCGATCCGCATCGCATCGAGGAGCGTCAGCTCCAGCGCCTCGGAGCCCTCGTCGTCGGTCGGGATCTTGACGGGCACGTCCTGGGGAGCAGGCAGCGGATTCCGCACACCCGGCCGCCCGGACTCCTGGGCGGGGAGCCCCACCGCGACGAGCAGGAGGAGTGAGGAGGCCGCAAGACGGGCGGGAGATCGGTTCGTGAGCACCATGCGGTCGTTCAGGTCGCAGCGCAGGCCAGGCCTCATGGCGAGACCCGGAGACGCGGCATGTTCGAGGAACGCCCTCGAACGCGCAACTTTCGATGCCGCCGCGGACGACCCGGGCAGGGCCACCGTCGCGGCCTCCCTCCCACGAAACGACTCAGGCGTCCAGCAAGCCACCCACGCCCGGCGCGGACACGTTCGTGCACAGGCCGAGCAGCAGCGCGGCACGCCCCCGCAGGCTCTCGGGGCTCGGCAGACCCGACAGCCACCGGAGCTCGCGCTGGAAGTCTGCCCAACCCGCGCGCACCGGGTAGCGACTCCACGCCAGATGATGGACCGCAACCAGATCGTCCCGCAGCAGGCGCGGACGCCAGAGAGCCAGTGCCCGCTCGACGGCATCCCGGTCGACCAGATCCCCGAAACCGTAGAGCAGGGCAGCGAGACGAGCCGGCTGTTCCGCGCCAGCACCCCGCACCAGGCGCTCTTCGACGTGGGCCGCCACCATCATCCGGGCGCGCAACGCGAGGCCCGGATGCGCCCCGAACGCCGGTGCGATCCACAGCAACCGCCCCGCGTCGGCCAGCGCGTGGAGCGGCGTCCCGAAGCTCAGCAACTCAGGACGAGCCGCGACGCGCCCCTCCTCCGCAGCGGTCGCCGTCGATCCGAGGACCCCTGCGGCAAGGTCGTCTGCGGCCCGCGCCACGAAATCGATGGACGGGCGGTCCCCGAGCACGGCCAGTTCGGCGATCGCGCACAGCGCGGAGACCCGTCGTCCCGGAAGATCCCCGCGGCGCGACTCGCCTTCTTCGAGGAACTGCAGGAGCCCGTCCCGCGCCATCGCCACCTCGGCGGCGTGCGGGCCTCGCCCCGTCGCCGAACCGGCAGCCACGAGCGCCCGCAAAGCGAATGCGAGGTCCAGTGGGTCGCTGCCCGCCCGCACCGCCGCGGCAACCATCGGAACCTCGCGCGCGACTTCGCGGGCCACGGCACCGATCCGGACGTCCATGTCGGGAACGCCGGTCTTCCGTCGCAGCGAGGCGCGCGCCTCGGACGAGAAGCGCAGCTCTGCTTCGGAACGCAGACGGGCCAGCCGATTCTCCGCCGACAGGAGCCCGCGGAACTCATCCGGAATCGGGCGTTCCGCGAAACGCGCGGCCCGCGCGGCGAAGTCCGGATCGACGACCGGCAGACGGTCCGCGGCGAGCAGCGACGCAAACGCATCCACCGGCAGCGGCACGGCCGATGCGCCGCGGTCCAAGCCCTCGGCGATCGCCACAGAATCCGCGGCCTCGCCGGTCCGTGCGCCGTCGACACGCTCCTCGAACCAGGACCGTCCCCAGACGGCCGCCGACAGGGCCACGACGGCGACGGCCGCCACGCGCAGCGCATCGGAAGCCCAGCCCACGACACGCGAGCGGGCGATGCCCCGGGGG
>JBEAPQ010000373.1:0-12746 GCA_041164325.1 Planctomycetota bacterium
CGTGCTCGCCCAGGCGTGGCGCGCGGCGGACACACTGCCGCAGGAGATCCGTGACGCTGAGTCCCGGCGCCGGATCGAGGCGGCCGCGGCCGCGCTCGCGGGGCATGAGACCGCCACCCTCGAGATGGCCCGCCTCCTGCGGGGCGACGACCGGCGCGAGGATGCGGTTCGCCTGCTCCGTGCCCGCATCGACCAGGGATCGGGTGGGCCCGACACGTTCGACCTCCTGGCCGATCTGCTCGGGGAGCTCGAGGCCGACGCGGAGTCCGAGCTGGTCCGCGCCGAGTGGATGGCGGCCCACCCGCAGGACGTGCGTCCTAGGCTCTGGCTCGCCGAACGGCGCCGCGAGGCGGGATCGCCGCGCGCTGCGCTCGCCATGCTCGAGCCAGGGCTCACCGCCCTCCCGGGCCACGGAGCGCTGCTGGCGGCCGCGAGCCGGCTCTGTGCCTCCCTCGGCCTGCGCGACCGCGCCCTGACCCTCGATGCCGCACGGTTCGTCGACGCACCCGAATCCGTCGCCGCGCGGCGGTCCCGGACGGGGCTGCTCGCGGAGCTCGGCGACCGTGCCGCCGCCGAGGATGCACGCCGACAGCTCGCCGCCGACCCGCGGACGAAGGCGCGAGAACTCCGCGAGATCGGCCGCACGCTCTGGGCGACGGGCCAACGCGAAGCCGCGGCGGCGATCCTGACGGAGAGCCTCGCACGACGCCCCGAGGCCCACGACGTGCGGCGGCTCCTCGAACGTGTGTCCGGACAGGACGACTTCCCGCAGCTCGCGCGCTTCCGCTGGTCCGAGGCCGACATCGATGCCCGCGTCCGGGACTTCGTCGCCACCGAGCGGGACGAGGGAGCCCCGTCGACCCTGGTCGTCGACCGCATGCTCGTCGCGTTCCGCGCCGACGGCTCGTACGTCCAGGAGGTCCACCAGCTGCGCCGGATCAACGACCTGGGCGGCGTCGAGGCGCACGAGGAAGCCAACGCCGCTGCGAACGCCGACGAAGTGATCCGCCTCCGCACGATCGGCACCGACGGTGCCTCCTACGTGCCGAAGCGCGTCGAAGGCACGTTCGCGATGCCGCGCCTCGAGCCCGGCGCGTTCGTCGAGGAGCTGTGGCGCGAGGAGTTCCCGGCTCCCGAGGCCGGACCGTGGCGCAGCCCGCCGTTCCTGTTCCAAGGTGCCGACGCCCCGTTCCTGTGGTCGGAGTTCCTCGTCATCCTGCCGCCGGGGCATCCCGGCTCGCTGCGGACCCGAGGACTCGCCGCGGACGTGGAGCGCATCGAGCTCGACGACGGTTCCGTGGCGCTGCGGGTCGTGCAGACGGACGTCCCGCGCCTCCGCCCCGAGCGCATGACGCCGCCCCTGGAGGAGCTGGTCCCGCTCGCCATCTATGGCGAGGACCAGAGCCCCGGCGCGGCCGCTCGTCAGATCCGCGCCGCCAGCCGCTTCCGCGGCCGCTCCTCGCCCTGGATCGAGGAGGCCGCGCGGGCGATCTGCGACGGGATCGAAGGCGACGCTGCGCGGGCGCGTGCCATCCACGCCTGGGTGCACGAGCAGATCGCGGTGGAACGCGGCGCCGCCGATCCGACGGCGATCCTCTTCCGCCGGCAGGGTCCGCGCTTCTTCCTCGAAGTCGCGCTGCTCGAGGCGTCGGGCGTCCGGGTCCGCCACGCGGCGGTCGCCAGCGGCAACGAGACGGTCCTCGGCGCGACGCCCCCCCTCTTCGGCGGCGACGAGGACGTGTCGGATCCGGCGGCTCGGATCGAGCCGACCGACGGGGAGCCGCAGTGGATCTTCGCGAACCTGCCGCGACACGCTCCGCTCGGCTTCGTGCCCGGTGCGATGGTCGGAGCCGCCGCGATCTTCGCCGACGACGGTTCGACCGCGCGCGTGCCCGTCGGAGCCGGAGGACTCGATGCGCCGGGGTGGACGGTCGACGCCACGCTGACGCTGGCCGAGGGCGGCGTAGCGACGCTCGATGCGACGCTGATGCTGCGTGATGGGCCCGGCTACGGACTCGCCCAACAGGTCCGTGACCTCGACGCGAACCGTCGGGTGCTGGTCGGCCGCAGCCTCGGCGCCCAGCTCTTCGAAGGGTGGCAGGTGGTCGCAGCCGAGCTCGATCCCCCGGCCACCGGACAGCAGTTCCGCGCGCGCCTGACGCTCCGCCGTCGCGGGGTCCTGCAGGCCGCCGAGGATGGCCGCGTCCAGCTACCGCTGCCGATCCCGAGGAGCGAGGCCTTCCAGCGCTACGGCGACCAGGGTCCGCGCGTGCATCCGCTGCGGCTCACGGGCCTGACGATCGAGCGCTGGTCGCTGACCGTCGACCCTGGCACCGCCTACCGCTGGGTCGGTCTGCCGCCGCCGGCGCGCGAGGTCCACCCGATGGTCGACTACAGCCTCGCGTTCACGCCTGTCGACGGCGATCGCATCCGGATCGAACGGAGCTTCGCGCTCCGTCCCGGGACGCTTCCGGCGTCCCAGTTCGGCGAGTGGGTCGAACGCCTGCGCCGCATCGACCAAGCGGAGGCAGGACGCATCGAGTTCGAGGCCCGTTGAGCCCACGGAGACCGGCGGCGACCGTCCGCCGCGCTCCGCGCATCACGCCTCGAACAGCGCCGCCGCGTCGGCGAGCTCGGCGCCGGCTTCGGTCGCGCGCGCGTACTGCGTGGGATACATCCCGGCCGCGCCGATCTCGCCCGCCTTGCTGATCGCATAGAACTTCACCTGGAAGTCCGGCTTGCCGTCTTCGCGCAGGAGCCGCGGGACCTTCGTGTAGCGCACGACGTCGCGGAGAGCGGCGAGGCACGCGTCCGTCGGAGACATGCCGTCCGCCATGTAGCCAACCACGCGGTGCCCGCCGTTCGTGACGATGACGGCCTCACCGCGGCCGGTCGACCCGGCGACGCCCACCTCGTTGTCGACGTAGTTGCCGCAGCCGATCAGCGGCGAGTCACCCACGCGGCCCGGGATCTTGAACGCCAGGCCGGACGTCGTCGTGCAGCCGCCGATGTCCCCGTTCGCATCGACACAGCCGACGTGGATCGTGCCGGTCGTGCGGACGAAGTCCTTGCCGAACTCGCCGTTCTCCTCGGGGTCCACCCAATCGTCCCGATCCGACAGGCGCTCGCGCCACGCGACCCAGGCCTTGCGAGCCTTCTCGGTCAGCAGGTTCTCCTCGGTGAAACCGTGCATCCGGGCAAAGCGCAGAGCGCCCTCCCCGACCATCAGCACGTGGTCGGTGCGTCGCATCACCTGCAGGGCGACCTGGGCCGGATTCTTGATGTTCCGGAGACAGGCGACCGCCCCTGCGAGTCCGGACCGTCCGTCCATCACGCACGAGTCGAGCTCCACGACACCCTCCGCATTGGGCAGACCGCCGTAGCCGACGGTCGTGTCGTCCGGATCGTTCTCGACGGGCTCGACGCCGAGGACCGCGGCATCGACCGGCGGGATGCCCTCCAGCATCTTGCGGACCGCGATCTCGACCGAGACGAGTCCGTTGGCGCTGGAGACGGCTGCGGGCCGCCGGCCGGCGCGGCGGCGCGGCACGAAGAAGGGTGCTGCGGCAACGGCCGGGGCCGAAGCCTTGAGGAGCGAACGACGGGAGATCGACGACATGAGCGCCGAGTCTACCCGCGGGATCGACACAGCCGACCTCGGGAGGCCGACCTGCGGTCGATCACAGGTAGCGGCCGATCAGCAGATCGAGGCGGCGCCGGGCGTCCTCGGTGATCCGATCACGCTGGGTCATGATCGCGTGCTCCAGGACGCCATCGCAGACGATCGGCTCGGGGAGCTCGGCGATGCGCCGCACGAGGTCCGACACGACGCGCTTGGCCTTCTCGACGTTGGCGGACGCGACCGCGATGACCGCCGCCGCGTCGACCGCAGCCTCGGTCTCGTTCCAGCAGTCGTAGTCGGTGGCCAGCGCGATCGTCGCGTAGGCGATCTCCGCCTCACGCGCGAGCTTGGCCTCCTGCAGGTTCGTCATCCCGATCACGTGCGCGCCGGTCGACCGGTAGAAGTGCGACTCCGCCCGCGTCGAGAACGCCGGCCCCTCCATGCACACGTAGGTCCCGCCATCGTGGACGTTGCCACCGCTCGCCGCGCGCGCGGCTTCGAGGGCGAGCTGACGCAGCGGCTCGAAGATCGGGTCCGCAAAATGGATGTGGGCGACACAGCCGTCCCCGAAGAACGTCGACTCCTCGGTTCTTCCCCGCGTCCGATCGAGGAACTGGTCGATCAGCACGAGGTCACCCGGAACGATCTCGTGGCGCAGGCTGCCGACCGCGGAGATCCCGACCAGGCAGCCCATGCCGAGCTGCTTCATCGCATGGATGTTCGCGCGGAAGGGCAGCTCGTGCGGTGCGATCCGGTGCCCGCGGCCGTGGCGCGGCAGGAACGCGCAGCGGACGCCGTGCAGCTCGCCCGTCACGATGACATCCGACGGCCGTCCGAACGGCGTCTCGATCTCGTGCTCCACGGCGTTGGTCAGACCGGGCAGGTCGTACAGGCCCGACCCGCCGATGATTCCCAGGGTCTTCTCGGTCATTCGTCTTCGTCCATGAAGTCCCGTCCGCCGGGCCGACCGGGACGGTCGGACGGGAACAGGTGTTTGACGAGCATCGTCGCGTAGGCGCCGCGTGGCAGCCCGAAGCGGAGCTCCAGCTTGTGGTGGCCGCGATGCCGCTCATCGCGCTCGGGCCCGCTCACGGTGAGTTTGCTGGGTCGACAGACCAGGTCGCGTGGCTCTCGGCGCAGCACCATGCCGCTCACCTCGTTCGACCGGAACGACTCGGCATCGAGGTGCGCGTCGCGGAACACGCGCCCCATCGCCGACGCGAAGTCCGGTTCCCCCGCCGGCCCCTCCCGACCGCAGAGCGGCGTCTCGACGGCCTCGAGCGCCGCCCGCGCGGGCGCCTCGAGCGTGCGCCACGACGTGTGCTGTCCGGCCAGCGTCCGGATGACGAGCTGGTCGCGCGGCTCGACGCGCCGCTTGAGGAACAGGTCGACCGCGCGGTTCCAGAGGTAGGACTGGTAGGCGAACGCGTGGATCAGCTTCTGGCGCGACGGAAGCAGCTCCAGCGCACCGCGGAAGTCACCCGGGTCGTGGAACAGGTGGTCGAAGAGGCGGCGCCAGATCGGACCGCGCGCGATCGACTTGCAGCGCTCCCAGTCCCCCCACGCATGAGCGAGCGCACGCTTGAGCGCGACGTCGCCGGTGATCGCGCGCGGCGACGGCTTCGCGATCAGGTCGCGGAGGGCCTTCTCGTAGCGACCGCGCAGGACCTCGCGCATGACGAAACCCTGCTCGTGCTTGAGGCACGCGAAACGCTGGTCGTCGAAGTAGTTCGCGAATCCGGCGCGCCGCAGCTCGGGCAAGCGGCGCTCGAAGGTCTCGAGCTCGTGCCGATCGAGGTCGCGCACCACGATCGCGAACTCGTTGCCCTGGCTGAGCTTGCTCGTCAACGGTTCGGCGGAGCGGCCGAAGAACCGACACTCGATGCCACGCCCCCGGTAGTCGAGGCGCGTGCCCTCGATGCTGATCCACTGCTCGGTCACGCCCTGGCGGTCCTTCAGACCGGCGAACGCGATCTTCGCGCGGTCGACGCGCGCCTCGGCCGCCACGACGCGGATCGCCTCGAGCGTGTCGAGCTTCTCCTTGCGGAGTCGGTGGATGAAGTAGGGACCGGCCCGGTCCTCGACGAAGTCGAGCGTCTCGCGGACGCGGAAGTCCCCCGGTGCGACCTTGAGCCTCATGCGTCTTGCTCCATGCGGGCATCCCGCGGCGACGAGAACCGGCGGAGCTTGTCGAGGACGAGCGCAAGGTCGGCGGGCGGCTGCGCCTCGGCCTCGAGCGCGACGCCGTCCTCGGGCATCGGCAGCCGGATGCGATGGGCGTGCAGGAACATCCTCTCCAGCAGAGGCTTTTCGAAGGCCCCGGTGCGCGCCTTGTAGCCGCGCTTGATGTCCGACAGGTGGAGCGGCCCCTTCGAGCCGTAGTCGACGTCGCCGACGATCGGATGGCCGATGCTCCGCAGGTGCGCGCGGATCTGGTGACCACGACCGGTCCGGGGCCGCGCGACGAGCAGCGTGTGCGCTGCGAACCGCTCGACCACCTCGATGTCGGTGTGCGCATCCCGCGAACGCTTCTGCCCGGCTGCGACGACGGTCACCTTGCCCGGCCGCTTGCGGTCCGGCCCGAGCGCGCGCGTGATCGGAAACGCGTCGCGGCGCACGACGCCCTCGACGAGCGCCAGGTACGCCTTCTCGGCGCGGCGCTCCCGAAAGCACAGGTCGAGCCAACGGGCCCCCTCGATCCCCTTGGCGATCGCGAGGCACCCGGACGTGTAGCGGTCGATCCGGTGCGCGATCCGCAGGTCCTCATCGGGACGGATCGACGGCAGCATGCCGTGCACGCCGCTCGTACGGCCCGCGCGGTCGGGCACACAGGGCAGGCCCGGAGGCTTGTCGAGCACGAGGCAGAGATCGTTCTCGGCGAGCACCTCGAGCGCGGCCGGGCGATCCGGGTCGACGACGTTCTTCGGACCACGATGCTCCGGAAGGGCCGTCAGGCCGTCCGGGAGTTCGAGCCGGACGAAGTCACCGGGCTTGAGCCGGCGATGGCCGTGCACACCCTCGTAGTTGACGGTCGCCAACCCGTCCCGGACCAGCCTCCGCAGGAACGTGCGGTCAGCGCTCGGCCAGGTGCGTTCCAAGAAGTCCTGGAAGCGGACGCCCGACAGGTCGTCGGGGACGGTGCAGGTCAATTCAGCCAAGGTGCGGGCCGAGGAGCATAGCGCGGTTCCGTTCCGGTCCCATGGCGAGCCACGGAGCGGAGCGCGCGGGCAGGGCCCGTCAGGGGGCCTCGGCGGTCACCGGCACTCCCGATGCCAGCATCGCCGCGACCGTCTCCTCCAGCGGCGTCGCGGGCACGGAGCCGACGGCCGCAGCCAGTCGACCCAGGTCGGGAACGCGGCGCCGGACGTCCCGCTCCTCGCCCGGGAACGCCTCTCTCCAGGGCACGTGCGCGATCTCCGAGCCCGTCCCCGCGAGGTCCCGGACCAGCTGCGCGAGACCGAGGATCGACGTCTCCACGCGCGATCCCACGTTGAACGTCCGCCCGAAGGCGTCTTCACGGTCGGCGAGCCGCACCAGGTGGGACGCAACGTCCCGGACGTCCGCGAAGCAACGGCGCTGCGCCCCGTCGCCGTAGACCGTCAGCGGGCGACCCTTCCGCGCCTGCTCGACGAAGCGCGGCAGGACCATGCCGTGCCCCGCGCGCTGCCGTGGCCCCACGGTGTTGAACAGCCGCACGACCAGCACCGGCAGACCCGACTCCCTCCGCACGGCCGCGAGCGCCCACTCCGCGAGCGCCTTCGAGGCGCCGTACGAACCGCGCATCGAAGTCGTCGCCCCGGGCGAGACCGGATCATCCTCCCGGAGGAGCTCTCCGGCGCGGTCCCCGTAGACCTCCGAGCTCGACGTGAAGACCAGCGGAACGCCGGCGGCCGCACACGCGTCGACGACCACCTCGGTGCCCTCCAGATTGACCCGGACGGCGCGGCGCGGGTCGGCCAGCACGCGCGGCACCCCCACGACGGCGGCGAGATGCCAGACCCTGTCCACGCGGTCGACGATGGAACGCACGGTGGACGCGTCGAGGACCGAGGCGCACGTCCGGCGGAGCCGCGGGTGCACGGCCGCTGCACCGATCCCATCCGCGCCTCCCGAGAGGTCGTCGAGGACCTCGACCTCGTCGCCTCGCGCGAGGAGAGCCTCGACGAGGTGTGAGCCGACGAAGCCGGCTCCTCCGGTGACGAGATGGCGCATGGTGACGGTGGCGCGAGACGACGGGTTGCGCCGGACAGGGACGCTTCAGCGACGCGGATCTTCCCGCGGGAACGCTGAACTTCCAACGACGACCGGGTTGCCGCCCCGACACGCGCGCGGTGTCCCCCACAACGCAGGCACACGGCCCGGCCCGCGGCATCGTCGAACTTGACGCGCTGCACGGCTCGGCTAGCTTCGTCCGCCCTTCAGAAGCCCCCTTCGTCTAGAGGCCTAGGATACTTGGTTCTCAGCCAAGGGACAGGGGTTCGAGTCCCCTAGGGGGTACCAGTCCGGGCCGGTTCCCCGCACGTGGGACCGGCCCGCGTCGCTTCCGGACGGAAGCGATCGAGCCACGCCCGTAGCCCCCCGAGACGCCTTGACCTGGATCCGCCGCGAAGACCTCGAGGACCGCGAACTCCGCGTGCTCTCGCGCCACGCGGCGCACGCGCGGGACGCGACGCGGCGACGGCCGGAGGCCCCTGACCCGCTGCGGACGGCGTTCCAGCGTGATCGAGATCGGATCATCCACAGCACCGCTTTCCGGCGCCTGCAGCACAAGACGCAGGTGGTTGCAGCCTACGAAGGCGATCACTTCCGCAGCCGGATGACGCACTCTCTGGAGGTCTCGCAGATGGCGCGCGCCGTCAGCGCATCGCTCCGGCTCAACGGAGACCTCGCCGAGGCGATCGCGCTCGCGCACGATCTCGGCCACCCACCGTTCGGACACGTGGGCGAGCACGCGCTCAGCGAGCTGATGGCGGATCACGGCGGCTTCCGGCACAACGCCCAGGGAGCCCGCGTCGTCGACCGGATCGAAGACCGTTACGGGCACGGCCACGGCCTCAACCTGACGTGGCAGACGCGGCGCGCCCTGCTCAAGGGTGCGGTCCCGGACCGCTTCCCGCTCGCGCCCGATCTCGTCGGCAAGCCGGGACAGGCGGCGCTCGAGGCCCGCGTCGTCGACCTGTGCGACCGGATCGCCTACCTGTGCCACGACCTCGACGACGGGCTGCGCGCCGGCGTCTTCGCAGTGCCTGATCTCACGGGACTGCGGCTGTGGAACCGCGCGGCCGAAGCCCGCGAGGACGGCGGCGCGGCGGGCGTGATCGGAGCGATGATCGCCCATCTGATCGGCGATCTGATCCGCACGACGGACCTCGGGTGGAACGAGGGTCCCGACAGCGCTCCGCAGGTCCGTCACAGCGAGGAAGCAACGGTGCTCGGGCAAGAGGTCCTCGAGTTCCTGCGCGCGCGGTTCTACCGATCGCGCCGCGTGCTGGAGGTGATGGAGCACGGCAGCGATCGGATCCGCCGAGCGTTCGAACGCTTCGTGCGCACGCCAGCAGAGCTGCCGGACGCGGTCCGTGCCCGCGTCGAGACGGATGGACTCGAGCGCACGGTCTGCGACTACATCGCCGGCATGACCGACCGTTACCTGGTCGCTGTGACCGACGCGTAGCGCGCGGCCACCCGGGCGGAGTCACGCGCCTTCGGCGCCGCGCGCGAGCGGATTGGTCTCGCGTTTGGCCGCGAGCACCCGGAGCGCCGCGTCCGCGAGGCGCTCCGCCGAGATCGACGCGTTGTCCGCATCGGTGCGGTAGGAACAGTAGTCCGGGGCCGTGCTGACGACCTTCTCGCCTGCGTCGAACAGCTCGATCTCGGCGGCCGACGTCGGCGCGAAGAACGCGACGACCGGAATCGCGCGTGCGATCGCGACGTGCATGCCGAGGCTGTCCGACGTGATCAGCAGATCGCAGCTGTCGATCTGCGCCGCGAAGTCCAAGATCGCGTTCTCGACGCCGGCATCGACCACGCGCACGTCACCGCGCAGCCGCTCGATGCCCGCCAGGATCTCCCGGTTGCGGTTGATCTCGTCCGGTCCGCCGAAGAGCACGAACACGACTTCCCCGTCATGGCGGACGTGCAGCAGGTCGACGAGTTCGACGACCCGCTCGACCGGGATGGCCTTCGTCGGCCAGCGGCTGCCTGCTCCGGTGTTCAGTCCGATCCGCGGCCAGTGCGGCGGATCTTCATCGAGCCCGAGCCCGAAGCGGGCCGAGTCGATCCGTGCCGCGTCGAGCGGGAGCTCCGGTCGCCCCAAGTCGATCGACAGCATGTCGGCGAAGATGGCCGCATGGGAGCGCGTGTTCTCGCGCTTGCGGCGATCCGCGGCCTCGCGCCCGTCGCGCGCGAGCAAACCCATGCCGAACCAAGGGTCGACATCGTCGGTGTAGGCCCGCCGTCCGTCCGGCCCGATGAACGCGCCCGAAAGTCCCCGACTTCCGACGGCTGTGGCCAGGCGACACATCGGCAGCTCGTCGTCGAACGACAGCACCCGGTCCCACGGCTCGGCGCCGAGCCGCTCCCCGAGGCGCCGCACCTGCTCCGCATCCTCGATGCGGACCACTTCGACACGCTGCACGAGGGGATGGGCCTGGACCAGTTCCCGCGCCTCGGGCGCCGTCACCCAAGTGATCTCCAGGTCCGCGTAACGCGCGGCCAGCCCCGGCAGGATCGACGTCGTGCGGAGCACGTCACCCAAGGCCGCCGTCTTCAGGATCAGGACCCGGGTCATGCACCCACCGCCGCAGGGTTCCGCGACAGACGCTGGCTGGCAGCCGTCGACGATGCCGCAAGGCGCGCACCATGCAGGGTCTGGGCCGGAATCGCTGACATCGGTTGATGGGTTGGACCGTCACCGGGGCCAGACGATGCTAGCCCCGTCAGGCACTCATCGGCCACCGGCCCCTGCGATCTGTCGCTGACCCGCGCGAGCCCGTGCGGACGGCCTCGCGACCCGTGCAGGACCCGGCCTCGGTCAGTCCGGCGTGCCGCCGTCGCCGCGCAGCAGACCGAACCGGCGCGGCCCTCCCGCCACCCATCCGCTCACATCGGATCCAGGCGCGATCCGGCCCGCGAGCACGTCCAGCACCGACGCGATCCGGTGCTCGTACTGGTGCTGCCCCACCGCGAGACGCCAACCAGCCTCCGCGATCCGCTCGCATGCCGGCTCGTCACCGAGGTAGTGCTCGATCTTGGCCACCGCCTCATCGAGGTCGTGGAACCAGTCGAGGTGCTCGCCCCGTCCGAACAGCGTCTCGATCCCCGGCACGTGGTGCGTCAGGTGGAAACCGCGGCACGCCAGCGTGAGCCAGACCCGGTTGCTGAAGTACAGCCGGTCCTGGTTGAACTGGTTCATGCCGAGCACGATCCGGCTCGACGAGCAGATCCGCCGGTAGCCGTGGTTGTCGACGCGCCCCCGGATCCGCAGGTTGCGGTGCACGCCGCGGTAGTCCTCCCAGCCGAGACCGAACACGTCGATCGGCCAGTGACGCGCGAGCTCCAGCAGGAACCGAGCCCGCTGCCGGTCCACGCCCGGACCGCCGATGAACGCGAGGTCGCGCACCGGGTTCCGCCGCTTCGCCGGGTAGTGGAAGCGCGTCGAGAAGCCGCTCATCTGGAAGCAGCCGTGGCGCATGCCGAGCTGCTGGAGGCGCGGCAGCAGCTCGGGGTCGCTGAAGCACGCCAGATCGACGCGGCGGACGTACTCGACCTGGCGCGACGAGAATTCGGGGAAGGCCTCTTCGATCCACTGGACGATCGTGGTCCGACCCTGGAACTCGTCGAGCAGGACCTCCGGCAGGTCCATGAAGAACACGAACACGATGTCCGGACGGAACCGCGCGAACTCCCTGCGCACGAAATCGAGCGCGAGGCGGCGCCCCATCCATCGACGGAGCTTGGGGATGCTCCGCCACCGGACCTCGAGTCCGTTGCGTTCGAGCGCGTCGACGAGAGCTCCGGTGCACCGCGAACGCGACTTGCTCTTGCCGAAGAACAGCACCCGCCGCGGCGCGCGATCGAGGCGCGGCAGCACCGCACCCTCGGGCACCACCGGGATGTCGACAGCCGTGCTGTCGAAGCCCGACGATCCATCCGACAGCGTGCGGCTCGACGCGTCTCCCGACGCGCCGACGGCCGCCTGCGGGAGGGGCCTGCTGGAGACGGCGGCCGCGGGCGGCGTGGTCACGCCGCTGGTCGGATTCCAACCGTGGAGCGAACGTCCGGCGGCGTTCCGCTGCGCGTCGTGGTTGTCCATCGGTCGGTTCGCGATCGAGGTCGCTCGCTCTCCTCATCGCCTCGGGAGCGGCGTGGGGAGCGGGTCGGACCTGCCCGCCGGAGCCCGGCCAGGAGGCCGACCTCGGCGCTGATTCCGCGCGGACTATAGTCCCCGGCGCCGAAGCGAAGCCACGGCGAAGTCCGCTTCCTCCGGACCGGCGGCCGAACTCCGGGCAGGATCGCGCGAACCGCAGTCCTAGAATCCCCGACCCATGCCCGCACCCGTCGTGTTCCACATCGATGCCGAACGTGGCTTCAGCGGGGGTGAAGTCCAGGTCTTCCTGCTGCTCGACGGACTCCGGAATCGCGGATGGGAGCCGGTGCTCGCCTGCCCGCCGGATTCCGCCGCCGCGGAGCGGGCATCCGCCATGGGGCTGCGCGTCGAGGCCATCCGCATGCGCTCCGACCTGGACCTGGGGGCCGTCGGCCGGCTGCGCCGCGCGATGCGTCGCACCGGCGCGCAGCTGGTGCACATGCACACCGGGCGCTCGACCTGGCTGGGCGGTCTCGCCGCGCGACCGCTCGGCGTCCCGACCGTTTCGACGCGGCGCATGGATCGGCCGGTGCGGAGGAATCTCCGCAATCGCCTGATCTACGGACGGCTGGTCGACCGGGCCGTCGGCATTGCGCCCGCCGTCAGCCGCCTGCTCCGCGAAGGAGGAGTCGCCGCAGACAAGATCCTGACGATCTGGAGTGCGGTCGATCCGACGCGCATCGCCCCCTCGTCCGACCGGGCCGTGATCCGGAACGAACTCGGAGTCCGCGACACCGACATCCTGCTGCTGACCACGGC
>JBEAPQ010000374.1:0-7754 GCA_041164325.1 Planctomycetota bacterium
TGGCCCTGCTCGATCGCGTCGTCGAGCGCACGATGCGAGTGCTGCTTCTGGTCGAACCAATCGCGCGGCATGAACCGCTTCGCCGTCTTGCGGAACTCCGTGCCGAGGATCGCCATCGCAAAGCTCTTCACATCGAGCGCCGCAAAGCCGAACGGACAGCGCCCGGCGAACCTCTCGAGGTAGTAGCGCACGAACGTGAAGTCGAAGCCGGCGGGATAGCCGACGAAGACCGGCACACCGGGGAGACCATCGAGCCACACGCAGTACCTCTCCATCGCCTGGACAACCGGCTCTTGGTTCGTCCGGCAGTGGGCCCAGGCATCTGGAAAGCCCTCCCACCACTTCATCGTCTGCGGGTGAGGCGAGGCACCGTCGAGCGTCTCGAGGTTGACCTCGAAGGTGCCGACCAGCTGCTTGTCCGCGGTGAACGCTGCGGAGCCGACGGAGAGCATCGAGTGCGGGCCGGGAATCGGACCGTCCGCTTCGACATCCGTGCTGACGTAGATCTCGCCCATCGTGCAGCCCCTGATCTTCGAACCTGGGATCGCGACCCGCAATCGATGCGTTGCCAGGCATGCGTGCCGCCGAAACCAGAAGCCCCGATGCGATGGGAGCTTTCAGCCCACCTTTGCATCGTGGCGGCCGGGGTCCATCCCGATCCGACCCCATGGAGGCCCCCTGTCCGAACACGCGGCCGAAAGCCGGGGTAGACTCCGGGGCAGCGGATCGGGGTCCCCCCGAACGGCTGCGGAAGAAAGCCCATGCTCCCCTCTCGCCCCACGCTGATTGCGTTGCTCGCGGCCACGTCCGCCACGGCCCAGGTCGATCCTGCGACCGGCCTCGCGAGCTTCACGCTGCACGAGCGGGTCGAGATCATGGCGACCAACATCGTCCGCGGCGTCTTGCGGCTCCGTGATCCGTCTGCCATCGACCAAGCGGTCCACCGCGGCGGTGCTTACGTCGAGTTCGACGTGACGGTGCAGGACACCCTGAAGGGGAACCGACTCGGGAACTTCCCGCTGGTGCTCTTCGTGGCACCGACCGACCACCCGCACCAATACAGCCCGCACGCGGACGACTTGCGGCGCCTCGTCGGCCGCGAGTGCATCCTGCACCTCCATCCGGTCGGCAAACGCTACTTCCTGGCGGAGAGCTTCCGCGGCACGTCGCTCGTCGAAGAGTCGCCGAAATCCCTCGAGGCAGTGCGGCAGCGCGTCGCGCAGCATGCGAAGTGGGCCGACACCGTCCCGGAAGCGTCGGTCGCCTACGCCAACGAGGTGACAGCACTGCTGCAGCAGATTGCTCAGAATCCAGACGAGGAGGCGCTCGGCTTCGCCAAGCTCTTGCGGCTCGGACCGCTCGCGATCCCCGCCATCGTTCGGCACCTCGACGATTCTCGACCGCTCAAGAACCGCGAGATCATCCTGACCCGGACTCGACCGGACTCCCGCGAGCCGCTGGTGCGCTTCCACCCGAACACGATCGGGGACGCGCTGATGCCGGTGCTCCAGCAGATGTCCGGCCAGAACTTCGGATACAGCGACCACCTGATGGGCGATGACCGTCGCCAGACCGCCATCGCTGGCTGGCGCATCTACGCCCAGTACGTCCTCTCCGAGTCGCTCGCGGCGCGGGGTACGGGCGGGCGCTGAACGCAGGAAAGTCGGGGTCCGACCGCCACACGACGTCGCGCCGCCTGTCGGTGTGCCCCGTCGCGAGCAGCGAAGCCATTGCTCGGCAGCCGCTTCGCGACCGCGTGAGAGCCCGTGACGACATTTCGTCACAGGGCTCTCGGCCGGCGACCCGATCATCGACGGGCCACGCGCCATGCCGGGCCCGGAGAGGCCCGGCCGGCGACTTCAGTTGCCGATGATGCTGGTCGCCGCGTCCGAGAAGACGCCGCTCAGGCCGTTGCCCGCGCCGAGGTCCGGCACGAAGACCTGGTGGAACATCTGGATGCAGGCCAGCGTCGGGTTCACCGGAACGTTCAGGCTGAAGTTCGCCCGGTTGTTCGAGGCCGCGAGCGGCAGGTAGAGGTCGATCGACGTGTGCAGCTTGCAGCCCGGAGCGCCCAGAGCGCCCATGTCCAGCGGCAGCTGACCCAGCGGCGACGACTGGTTGTTGAAGCCCAGGAACATGAAGCCCAGGTTCAGCGGCAGGTTGTTCACGTCCAGCGACAGCGTGCCGCCGAACGCCGGCGGCGTGATGCCGGTGATCGCCGAGACGCCTGCTGAACCCGCGCAGCCGGTGCCGAGGAAGCCCAGCGCCGCCGGCGGCGTGCCCGTCGTGCAGTTGTCGTAGATGAAGCCACCGTTCCAGACGCGCGGGTTGTTCATGCCCGTCGCGAACGGCGAGCCCTTGCCACCACCGCAGAAGAGCGTGACGTCCGCGTTGCCGTAGCTCTGGTTCGCACCGTTGCCGGTCGTGTAGACGACGCCACCACCCGTCACGTGGACGGCCATCGAGTAGGCACCCGGCGCGATGTGCAGCGGGGCGTTCAGCGGGACACCGACCTGAACCGGCGCACCGGACGTCGAGTTCTGCGTCGTCGTCGCGTTGCCGCTCGCCACCAGACGCCACAGCGGCTGGTTCGCGTGGTTGTTGCCGTAGCCCGAGTCGTCGTCCGTCAGGTAGACGTCGACGGTGATCGGACCGGGGTTCGTGACCCACGGCGTCATGACCAGTTCGGTGATCGTGATGCCGTTCGGGTTCAGGACCGTCACGTCGAAGACGTTGCCCGAGCCCGAGCCCGAAAGGCCGTTGCCGCCCGCGAACGTCGTCAGGATGTTCGTCGCCGGGATGATCGTCTCGCTGTAGGTGTCCGTAGGGCCGCACAGACGGCTCGCGGTCAGCGACACGTTCACGAGGCCCGTACCGGCCGGGTAGGGGTGGAACGGGTTCTGTTGCGTCGAGTCCGTGACGCCGTCACCGTCGAAGTCCCACGCCCACGAGGTCGCCGGGGGCGTCGTCGCGTCCGTGAACTGCACGATGCCCGGGGCAACCACCTGGTAGGTGAAGCCAGCCGAAACCGTGTCCGTCGTCACGTAGGCCGTGAACGTCCGCGATACCGTCCCGTGGGTCGGGTCCGTCACCGTCAGCTCCACGTCGTAGGTGCCACACTGGGTGTAGACCCACGTCGGGTTCTGTGACGTCGAGTCGACGCCCGGGTTGACGTTCTTGTCGAAGTCCCACGCCCACGCCACGACGCCGTTCGGGTCGCTCGAGAACGTCTGGTCCGTGAAGTTCACCGTCAGCGGCGATGCGCCCGTCGTCACGTCCGAGCTGATGTTCGGGAACAGACCCTGCTGCGGCGAAACCGTCACCAGCACGCGGCCCATGGAGCCGGTCGTCGGGTTGAGGTAGGCCGCCGTCGCGTAGCCGGGGTCACCGATGTCGTACTGCCAGCCGGTCCGGAACAGCGTGTGCTGCACGCCGAGAATGCTGGTCGTGAACGTCCCGCCACCCGAGCCGTAGGAGTTGTGCGCGCTGAAGTTGGAGGTCACCGCAGGCGACCAGTTGCCGATCACGTCGACGACATCGCCGCTGTTGACGATGATGTTGGTCGCGATCGCACCGGCGTTGCCCACCGAGCGCAGGACCTCGATGCCGTTGACCCGGATCAGATAACCGGCCGTGTCGCCGGCCTGCTGAGCCTCGGGCGGCAGGTCGAGGTTGGTGATGATGAAGTTGGTCGCGGCCGTGAAGTTGAAGCCGCGGGAGAACCCGTTGTAGGTCGACGTGTGGGGCGGAATCTGGATCTGCTGGGCCAACAGGGAGGTGGCCGTCAGCGCAGCCAGAGCGGCCACCGAGCGGAGCAAGTGCATGGAACGAACCTCGGAAGAAAGACCGTCGACACGCAGCCGACGTGAGCCGTGGAGTAAGGGGCTTACGGCATCAACGTAGTTTCTTGTCGCCTGAGCGTCGACCCCTCGGCCCCATCCGGGGTTTCGGGCAAATCGCCACGGGGCCTGACCGAATTTCCTAAGCCGCTTTCAGGCAATATCTTAAGCCCACAACTCTCGTCCAATAGACCCTTCTCGGCTCTGTAGATCTCCCGATCTTCTTGGGCTTCGGCAAGGACTTGCGAAGGCTTGCGGATGGACTCGGACGACCCCGGCTCCCCTCCAGGGCCCGTCCTTACCGGCACGTCGCGACCACGCGATGGCGGGCCGCAGGAACAGCCTTCTCTCCCCTGTCCGTCAGTCGTCAGACGGGTACCGAACACCCCACGGAGAGCGCAAGGCGTCGAGGTCGCGTTGGATCGCCAGCGTCATGGCCAGCGACATGACTCCGCTCTCGCGTTGCCCGGCTCGGAGCCGCTCCATGACCTCGAGCGCCTGGTATTGGTAGGCGTTCCCGACCACCTCCACCGGGACCGCCTCACCGTTCAGGTCGAGCTCGCGCGCGTCCCAGAACCTCGGGATCCGGATCATCCCCTTGGTCCCGCAGATCGTGGCCTGCTGCGGGGTCTCGGTCCGCGTCGCCGCGCTGAGCACGGCGAGCGCACCGTTGGGGTATCGCATCAGCCACGCGCACTGCTCGTCCACGCGCGTCTGGCCGACGCTGGCGAAGCCGTCCGCCTCCGGGGCTGCACCGCCGAACACCATGTGCGCGAGTGCCAGCGGGTAGACGCCGACATCAAGGAGCGCCCCCCCACCCAGCTCCGGATCGAACAGCCGGTGGGACGGATCGAAGTCGGTGCGGAAACCGAAGTCCGCATACAGCATCCGGACTTCTCCGATCGCACCCGCAGCCAGGAGCTCACGGACCTTGACCATGACCGGGTTGAACCGCGTCCACATCGCCTCCATCAGGAAGCGGTCGTGCTGCTTCGCGCAGGCGACCATCTCCTCGGCCTCGGCGAGGTTCAGCGCGAACGGCTTCTCGCAGAGGACGTGGCGCCCAGCCTTCAGGCAGAGCACCGTGTCTTCGCAGTGCCGGCTGTGCGGCGTCGACACGTAGATGACGTCGACGTCCTGATCCTGGGCCAGGGCCGCGTAGGTCGCGTGGCGCCGAGGAATCCCGAACTCGTCGCCGAAGCGATCGGCCGACTCCTGGGAACGACTTCCGACCGCAACGAGCTCGGCGCCGGGCGCGTCGCGAAGCCCCTTGGCGAAAGCATGGGCAATGGTGCCGGTGCCGAGGATGCCCCAACGGATCGAGTCGCTCATCCGCGCATCGGAGACAGCTCCCGTCCCGAGCGCAACCTCGCGAACGAGAAGGCTCCGGCAACCTCCGACGCTCCGGGGGTTCCTGCCGATCGTTGACATGACGTCCCTCCAGCCCGTCGATACGCGCCGATGCTGGAAGGCGCCAACCCACTCCTCACCGTCGCGCTGGTGATCCTCACCGGCGTGGCTTCGGGTTCCGCCGCGCGGCGCGCCGGCCTGCCTGGCGTCACCGGCCAGATCCTCGCGGGCGTGCTGATCGGACCTTCGTTCCTCGACCTGTTCGGTTCGGGGACCGGGCACTCACTGCAGCCGATGATGCACTTCGCACTCGGCTTGGTCGCGGTGATGGTCGGCAGCCACCTCGCGATCCATCGGCTGCGCAACGCGGCGCGGCGGCTGCTGATCCTGGTGCTGCTCGAAGCGTCGCTGACACCAGCACTGGTCCTGGCTGCCGTCACCTGGGCCGGAGCCGAGGCCCCGGTCGCATGGCTCCTCGCGGCCGTCGCCGTGTCGACGGCACCTGCCACAGTGGTCGCGCTGGTCAAGGAGGGACGCGCGCGCGGCGTCTTCGTCAAGACGCTGATCGCTGCGGTCGCCCTCAACAACATCGCGTGCATCCTGCTGTTCGAGGTCGCCCGCGTGGCCGCTCGCCTCGTGCTGGACCCCGAAGGTGGCCACACCACGACGGACGTTCTGCTCGCGCCCGTGCGCCAGCTCCTTCTTTCCGCACTGCTCGGCGGCACGGCTGGCTGGGTGCTGACACGCGTCACCCGTGATGTGGTCAGCCCCGACCGCCTCGCGACGGCGTCCCTCATCACGATCCTGCTGACGGCTGGTATCGCCGACCACACGGGCCTGTCGTCCCTGTTGGCCTGCATGTTCCTCGGCATCGCGCTGACCAACATCACGCCGGACAAGGACGAGATCGGCCACCGGGTGTTCGCAGACTTCGAGAGCGCGATCTTCGCGATCTTCTTCACGATCGCGGGCATGCAGCTGCACCTCGACGCGCTGTTGCTCGGTGGCGGGATCGCCATCGCCCTGTTCGTGGCGCGCATCGCCGGCAAGTCGGGCGCTGCGCTGGCGGCCATGCAGCTCGCGGGTGCCACTCGTCCAGTCCGCCGCTGGCTCGGACCCGCGCTCACACCCCAGGCCGGCGTCGCCGTCGGCCTCGTCCTGCTGATCGGCGACGAGCCCGTGTTCGCTCCGATCTACGAGCTCCTCCTGGCGGTCGGGCTCGCGGTCGTCACGGCCAACGAGATCGTCGGCCCGATCCTGACGCGGATCGCGCTCCGCCGCTCGGGGGACGCCGGCAAGGACCGGGCACGCCTGATCGACTTCCTGCACGAAGAACACATCGTGACGGACTTCCACGCGGACTCGAAGCACCAGGCGATCGAACGGCTGACCGACGTGCTGATCGCGTCGAACGCTCTGCAGATCGACCGCGACGCGTTCCTCCGATCCGTGCTGGAGCGTGAGGCCGACCTCTCGACCTGCATCGGCGAAGGGCTGGCCATCCCCCACGGAGTCCTGCCCACCGGCGACCGGATGGTCGGCGTGCTCGCAATCAGCCGCGAGGGCCTGTCGTTCGACGACGTGCCCGACGGGGAGCCGGTGCACTGCATGGTTCTGCTGGGGACGCCCCAATCGCAGCGCGACCGCCACCTCGAGGTGCTCGCCGCACTCGCTCGAGCCGTTGGGGCGAATCCCCATGTGCGGCGGCAGCTCTTCCGCGCACGCTCACCCGCCCACGTCTACGATCTCCTGCACGCCGAGGAATCGGTGGACTTCAATCGCTACCTCGACGAGTGACCGACGAGATCTCGAACATGGCCCAGGCACCCGCAACCCCCGAGGACTACCTCGCAAGCCTCCCAGAAGACCGTCGCCACGCGCTCGAAGTCCTGCGCAAGACGATCCAGAAGAACCTCGGCGCCGGATTCGAAGAGGGCATCCAGTACGGAATGATCGGCTACTTCGTGCCGCACTCGGTCTATCCGGCTGGCTACCACTGCGATCCGAAGCAACCCCTGCCGTTCGCATCGATCGCCTCGCAGAAGAGCCACATCGGCATCTACCTGTTCTGCATCTACACAGAGCCGGGCGAGGCCGAGCGCTTCCGCGACGAGTGGCTCGCGACCGGCAAGCGCCTCGACATGGGCAAGTCCTGCGTCCGGGTGAAGAAGATCGAAGACGTCCCGCTCGACGTGCTCGGACGGGCCATCAAGCGGGCGACGCTCAAGCGCTTCGTGGCTTCCTACGAAGCGAGTCTTGGCGCGACGAAGGCGGGCCGGGGTGCGCAGAAGAAGGCCGCCTCCGCGAAGACTGCGCCAGCCGAGAAGAAGCCCGCCACGAAGAAGAAGGCGACCAAGGCCGCTGCCGCCGCTCCGAAGCGGAAGGCCGCACCCAAGAAGAAGGCCTGAGCCGCCCGCAGCCCTACGCCAACAGGCTGTCGACGACGCGGCCGTGCACGTCCGTCAGCCGGTAGCGTCGCCCCTGGAACCGGTAGGTCAACCGCTCGTGGTCGACGCCCATCAGGTGCAGGATCGTCGCGTGCAGGTCGTGCACGTGGACCGGGTC
>JBEAPQ010000375.1:0-5666 GCA_041164325.1 Planctomycetota bacterium
CGCGAACAGGATCGCATCGCACCGCCCCTCGAAGCCGGTCAGGTCGTGCAGTGCCAGGCTGCGCGTGCCCGCCTCGAGCGCGATCTCTCCGCCCGTCTGCCAGTGCCAGTCGGCGCCGACCGTCCCGAACGTCGTCGCCAGCGGCCTTCCGTCGACCAGCACCTGGAAGCGTCCCGGTGTTCCCGGCGCATTCCAGCGCGCGACCCAGTCCTTGGTCCGCACGAACACGCGGTAGATGCCGGCTTCGCGGACCTCGAACGTGGTGACCGCATCCGCCACCGGCACCCCAAGCCCGTGCGCCAGCAGGTAGGGCGACCCCATCTGGTCCATGAACTGGGGGTCGACGACCCATCCGCCCGTGTCTGCGAAGCCCTCGGCTTCGACGAGGAGCAGTTGCCCCGCGCCCGCTGCGCTCCGTGCGAGGGAGTCTCCTTGTTGGGCGTGTGCTGGGATCGCGAGGGCGAGGACCGCCCACAGGGACGTGCGAAGGGGCATCGGGACTCCGGCGCGGGAAGAGCGGCTGGAAGCAGCTAGGCGGCGTGCGTTCGGCGGCCTGCCATCGTAGCCCGAGCGCTCTCTCTGGGCCGCAGAGGTGCTCGGCTCTGCCCGTCCCACGCTGCCGTCGGGATGCAGCCGGCCCAGGGCCCCAGTAGTCTCTCGGCTGCTTGCTCTACCCGCCCCAGAGACCTCGAGCCGCTCGCCTCCCGTTCGCCGCTGCGGCCTGCGCGCGCGGTCGCGGTGCGCTGCGTGCGGTCCACGCGTCCGGGTGGGCTGCGCTCGCCTCGTTGCTGGCCGGATGTGCCACTGTCGATGCGACGCCCGACTACGCGGCGGTCGCGGTCGACATCCGTGCCGCGACCGGTGCCGACACGGTCTACCAGCCCGGCACAGAAGAGGTCTCGACCGCACGGGTCGAGGCGCTGCTCGGGGCCCCGCTCTCCCTCGAGGGAGCCGTCGAGGTCGCTCTGCTCAACAATCCCGGACTGAAGGCAGCATTTCGCCGCGTTGGCGTCGCGCGCGCGGATCTCGAGCAGGCCGGGATGTGGACGAATCCATCGCTGATGCTCGCGCTGCGCTTCCCGAGTGCCGGGGGCAGCACGGACATCGAAGGGAATCTGCTCGGCAACCTGCTGGATCTGTGGCTGCGCGCACCGCGGATCGACGGCGCCGACGCGGCCCTCCGCCAGCAGATGAGCGAGGTTGCCTTGCGAGGTGCTGCGCTGGCGGGAGCCGTGCGCACGGCCTACGCCGAGGCTGTTGCCACCGAGCGGATCGTGGCGATCGCCGCGGAGAATCGTGCCACGGCGATGCAGCTGCTGGCGCTGACCGAAGAGCGCTTCGCCGCGCAGGCGGCGCTGGCGACCGACGTGCAGCTGGCGCGTCTCGACGTCGCCGCGACCGAGGTGTCGGTGCAGGACGCGCAGTTCGCGGCCCTGGCCGCCCGACAGGTGCTCGCCAACCATCTGGGGCTCGAGGCGCTGCGCGCCGATCAGCGCTTCAGCACCGACCTCCTGCCCTCGGGGAGTCCGCTCCTTCCTGCCGCCCGTCTGCATGAGCTGGCGGGCGCTGCTCGGTTCGATCTCGAGGCGGCTTCGCACGCGCTGCGCGCCGCGGAGGCGGAGCTGCAGGTCCAGCGGGGGCGCGTGTCTCGCGTGCTGCGAGGCGGCGTGGCTGGCGAGAAGGAGGGGGAGTGGGCGATCGGACCGGCGGTCCAGGTCGAGATTCCGGTCTTCGACCAGAACCAGGCCCAGATCGCTCGCGCCGCTGCCATCGTCACCGAACGCACGGAGCTCCTCGCCGGGCTTCGGCTCGCGGCGGGCCGGGACGTGGAGATCGCCCGCGCGCGCGTCGAAGCGATGCGCGAGACGGCCCGTCTCTACGCGGACGACGTGCTGGTGACCGCGCAGCAGGCACTGGAGCTGGCGCGTGCGTCCTACCGCGTCGGCAAGTCGACGCTGTTGCCGGTTCTGGAGGCCCAGCGGACACTGCTGTCCGCGCGCCGAGAATTGGTCGTGCGGCAGCGAGAGGTCGCGAAGGCCCTGTCCGACCTGGAGGTCGCGACGGGGCTTCCGCGTGAGCAACTGTTCGAATCGGACCCGAAGCGCCCATCATGAAGAACTTCGCTTGGATCGGTCTCGCGCTGCTGGTGACGGCGGGCGCTGCGTTCGGCGGCATCTACGGCGCGCGCGCCTACTTCGGCGCGGGGCGCCACGCGCAGGCCTGTGAGGCACACCGCGTCGCGCGTTGCCCGTTCTGTGCCCCCTCGCTCTTGGACGAGATGGGCTTCTGCTCGGGGCACGGCGTGCCGGAGGCGATCTGCACGCGCTGCCGGGGTGACCTGGACCTGGTCTTCCAGGCCCAGGGTGACTGGTGTGCGGCCCACGGACTTCCGGAGTCGCAGTGTGAAGCGTGCCACCCGGGCGTGCTCGCAGCGTTCGCGCGCTACGACCCGAGCCGGGCCATGGCGACGGAGTGCGGCGAGCACGGCATCACGCGTTGTCCGTTCTGCGATCCGTCGCTCCTCGATTCGATGGGCTTCTGCAACGGACACGGTGTCCCCGAGGCCGTGTGCACGCGGTGTCGTGACGACCTGGAAGAGGTCTACCGGGCGAGACAGGACTGGTGTGCTGCGCACGGACTTCCCGAGTCGCACTGCGAGGCCTGCAATCCCGGCACTCTCGAGCAGTTCCGGAACCATGCTCCGAGCCGGGGAGCGGCGAAGTGAGCACGAAGGCGCGGCTCTTCGGCATCCTCGCGCTGGCGCTGGTCGCGGCCGTCGGGGGCGGGCTCTACGGAGCGCGCGGTTTCGTCGGCGTCGACTCCTCGGCAGTCGCGGGGGGATGTTCCGCCCACGGCGTCGTGCGCTGTCCGTTCTGCGATCCGTCGCTTCTCGATTCGATGGGCTTCTGCAGCGGACACGGCGTGCCCGAAGCGATCTGCACGCGCTGCCGGGACGATCTCGAAGAGGCGTTCCGTGCGCGGGGTGATTGGTGTGCAGGCCACGGCCTACCCGAGTCCCAGTGTGAGCTGTGCAACCCAGGCACGCTGGAGCAGTTTCGCCGGTTCGACCCGTCGTTCGGGAAGCCGATCACCGTCCAGGACCTGACCGAGATCGTTCTCGAGGACGCGCCGCGCATGCAGCGGGCGCCGTTGGCCGCCTGCGCGACCGAACGCAGCACGATCCGCTTCGTGAGCCCCGCGGTCGCGGCAAGGGCAGGTTTCGAGATGGCGTCGGTGGAGCAGACGACTCTCCGCCGCACCGTGACGGCGCCCGCCGAGCTGCACTACGACGCGACGCGCCACGCGTCGCTCGCATCCCGCGCCGCGGGCAGCGTCCTCGAGGTGCGCCGTCGGCAGGGAGACCGGGTCGTGGCGGGGGACGTCCTCGTCGTCGTCGACTCGGCGGAGCTCGGCTCTGCCAAGTCGGAGCTGCTCCAGACGGCGGCGCGGGTCGCTCTGTGGGAGCGGAACGATGCCCGGGAACGTCAGCTCCTCGAGAAGGGGCTCTCGACGGAGCGCGACGTGCTCGATGCCGGGACGCGTCTCGTCGAGAGTCGCATCGCCCGGATGGCGGCCGAGCAGAAGCTCCGGAACCTCGGGCTCGATGGAAGCCAGATCGACGCGATCCAGGCGCAGCAGGACGTGTCCACGCGGTTGGATCTCACCGCGCCGTTCGACGGCGTGGTCGTCGACGTGCACGCGGTCGTCGGGCAGCCGGCGCCCCAGTCTTCGGTGCTGGTGTCGGTGGCGGACACTTCGCGGCTCTGGGTGGAGGCCGACGTGGAGCAGGCCCAGATGGGGAGCGTGGCGGTCGGACAGCCCGTTCTGCTGACGCTCGACGGACTCGCCGGTGAGACCTACGCCGCGCGCGTGACGTGGATCAGCACGGAGGTCGATGCGCACACGCGCACGACCAAGGTCCGGGCCGAGCTCGACAACGATCGCGGACGGCTGCGCGCACGCATGTTCGGCCGGGTCCAGATCGTGACCCGGGACGGCGAAGCGGCCGTGATGGTCCCGAAGGCTGCCGTGCAGTGGGAGGGCTGCTGCAACGTTGCGTTCGTGCAGCGGTCCGCGACCGAGTTCGTGCCGCGGAAGCTGCACCTGGGCTACGACACCGGGGACTACCTCGAAGTGTTGTCCGGCCTCGACGCCGGCGACCGCGTGGTCACGCAGGGGAGCTTCCTGCTCAAGACGGAGCTCAAGAAGGGCAGCATCGGTGCCGGCTGCTGCGAGGTCGATCACCTCGGCAAGTAGGTGCTCCGGCCATGTTCGACGCCATCGTCTCCTGGTCGCTGCGCAATCGGCTGATCGTCCTGCTCCTGGCCGCGGGCTTCGTGGGCTTGGGGTTCTGGTCGTTGGCCCGCCTGCCGATCGATGCGTTTCCGGACACGACGCCGGTCCAGGTGCAGATCAACACGGTCGCGCCGGCGCTCGACCCGATCGAGATCGAGCAGCAGATCACGTTCCCGGTCGAGCAGGCGATCGGGGGCCTGCCTGCGCTGGAGGACGTCCGTTCGACGTCGAAGTTCGGGCTCTCGCAGGTGGTGGCCGTCTTTGCCGAGGGCACGGATACCTACTTCGCGCGCCAGCTGATCAACGAGCGGCTCCAGGCCGTCGAGCTCCCCGAGGGTCTGCCGCGGCCGACCATGGGGCCCGTGGCGACGGGCCTCGGCGAGGTGCTGCACTACGCGGTACGCGGTGAGGGCTACGGGCTCGAGGAGCTGACGACGCTCCACGACTGGGTGATCCGCCCCCAGCTGCTGACCGTCCCCGGCGTGGCAGAGGTCAACACGTGGGGCGGTAAGCGTCTCCAGTACCACGTGGTGGTCGACCCGGCGCGGCTCATCCAGTTCGGCCTCACGCTCGGGGACGTGCTGGAGACGTTGCGGCGCAACAACGAGAACGTCGGCGGCGGCGTGCTCGCCGACGCGGGCGAGTTGCACCTCGTCCACGGGATCGGTCTCGCGACTTCGATTCCCGAGCTGGAAGTGATCGTCGTCGCCACGCACGAGGGCGTCCCGGTCCTCTTGCGGGACGTCGGGGAGGTCCGCGCGGGTCACGAGATCAGGCGGGGCGCTGTCACCGCGGGCGGTGAGGGCGAGGTCGTGCTCGGCCTCGGCTTCATGCTGATGGGGGAGAACAGTCGCGACGTCACGCGGCGTCTCGAAGAGCGGCTGCGTGAGGCTGCGACGAGCCTGCCCGAGGGCGTCCGGGTCGACGTGCTCTACGAGCGCACCGAGCTCGTCGATCGCGTGATCGCGACCGTCCGCACGAACCTGCTGGAGGGCGCGCTGCTGGTCGTGGCGGTCCTCTTCATGTTCCTGGGCAACCTGCGCGCAGGGCTGGTGGTCGCACTCGCGATTCCCCTCGCGATGCTGTTCTCGTTCAGTGCGATGCTCCGGTTCGGCATCGCGGCGAGCCTGCTGAGTCTCGGTGCGATCGACTTCGGGCTCGTCGTCGACAGCTCGGTGATCATCATCGAGAACTGCGTGCGCCGGCTCAGCCGCGAGCGCGGGACGCGATCGACGGCCGACATCGTCCGGGACGCGACGCTCGAGGTGCGCAAGCCGACGATGTTCGGCGAGCTGATCATCCTCGTCGTCTACCTCCCGATCCTGCTGCTGGAGGGCACCGAGGGGCAGCTGTTCCGGCCGATGGCCCTG
>JBEAPQ010000376.1:0-4223 GCA_041164325.1 Planctomycetota bacterium
GACGTGCTGCGCTGGGGTCAGGAACCAGACAACGTGCTCGCCGTCGCCTTCGCGAACACCCGGCGAGCGCTCGAGGAAGACGTCGAGGTAACCGCCCGGGACTTCGAGGGTATCGGCACGCTGCACGTCGTCACCGGCCGGTCGTTCTACGCGGCGTCCGCCGTGCTCGGGCTCGAGGACTGGCCGCAGCTGCTCGGCAAGCATGGCGCTGTCGTCGCGGTCCCATGGCGGCACGGGGCGTTCGTCTACCCGTTCGAGGACGCCCGCGTGCAGACCGTCGTGCCCGCACTCCACCGCTACGTCGCGCGCATCGTCGAGGGCACGAAGGGCCCGATCAGCGCCGGCCTCTGGTGGCGACGCCCGGACGGCGTGTTCGAGCCGATCGACGTCCGCACGACGGAGGACGGCAAGGTCGAGATCGTCCCCCCCGCCGAGATGGCCCGCATCCTGTCGACCCTGAAGTGACCACCATGCCCCGCGCCCCACTCCTGACCGAAGACGCCGTCCGCCGCGCGCTCGCCGACCTTCCTGGCTGGGACCTCGCAGGCCCCAAGCTCCACCGCCGCTTCGAGTTCGCGGACTTCCGCGCGGCATTCGGCTTCATGGCGACCTGCGCGTTGATCGCCGAGGCGTCGGACCATCATCCGGAGTGGCTGAACGTCTACCGGACCGTCGAAGTCTGGCTGACCACGCACGACTCGGGCGGGATCACGCAGAAGGACGTCGACCTGGCGCGGGCGATGAACGAGCGCGCAGCCGGCGCCTGAGGAGGCGGTGATCGGAGGCTGTGACCAAATCAGCCTACAGCCTCCAAGTTGCTTGCCTGGCGGCCGCTCCGCGGCCGCGGGACAGTGCGTGACGACATTTCGTCACGCACTGTCAGCCCTTCTTCGGAAGGGCAGTCTCGCCCGCTGCCCCGGCCGCCGACGGCTGCGCGTCCTGCCGATGCCGCACCCGCCGCCACAGCGCGGCCGCGTAGCCGAGCACGAAGCCGAACAGCACGGCCAGGAACAGCAGGACCGCGCGCGGGAGGGCGATCGTGGCCGACAGGATGCGGGTCTCGACCGTGTCGGTGTTCTGCAGGATGACCACCAGGAGCAGGAACCCGGCGATCAGCGCGAGCGCGATCTTGAAGCGCTTCATCGGCGGAAGAGCCTAGCCGATGAGGCGCGACCGTTCGCGGGCGGAACCTTCAGCTCCGCACGCGCGCGAGCGGCAGGCCAACCAGGAGGGCGAGGACGTAGACCCCGCCGGCGACGACGGCCATCGTCGGGAAGCCGTAGAGGATCGCGCCCGGCAGGACGATCGTCGTGCCGATGACCGAGAACACGCCGTTGATGCCGAAGGCCCAGGGCACGAACAGCGGGGAGCGCTGGCGGACGAGGCCGAGGCCGGTCGGGAACATCGTGCCGAGGGCGGCGCCGAGCGGGAACAGCGCGCAGAGGGCGACGGCGATGCGGCCGGTCAGCGGGAGGTCGGCGGTCCAGCCGAACAGCGGGTCGAGCCCCTTCTGCAGCACGAGGAGCATCAGGCAGATCGTCGACACCGCGGTAACCATCACCTTGCGGGGCGTCTGTGCGTAGCGGCCGGCGACCAAGCTGCCCACGCCCGCGGCGACGAGCAGGCCGCCGATGACGGCCGCGAACGCGTAGGCCTGGTGGCCTAGGAACAGCACGTAGCGCTGGATCAGCCCGCTCATCGCGAGGATGTAGCCGGCGCCGAGCGCGGCGAAGTAGAGCGCGAACGGCAGCGTCGACCAGGCGGCGACGCCGCGCGTGCCGAGCACGAACAGCGGGCCGAGGATCAGCACGACCGACAGGCCGACCATGATCCAGAGCAGGCGGAACATCCGCGCGAACTGCTCGGTGCCGGCGGCCGCGACACCCTTCAGCTCGGACTTGTCACCGAACGGCCACAGCTTCTTCAGCTCGTAGTCGAAGCGGGCCAGCACGTCCTCGTTGCGGACCGTGTTGAAGAAGAACGGCCGCCAGTCGGGCGCCGGCTCGAGCTCGCGGTCGCTCTCCGCCATGAACGCGGCGAGCGTCTCGGAGCCGCCGCGTGCCGCCTTCATCACCGGATCCTTGGGGTCCTCCTCGTCCGGCAGGTAGATCGCCTTCGGCGCCTTCATCAGGCTGAGGTGCGGGCTCAGGAGCTCGTAGACCCAGACGACGATGCCGGTCGACTCGTCCATCTGCCCGTCGCCGGCGTCGGCGGCCTGCAGGAACGAACGCATCTGCCAGCACTCGGCGTCGGTGAACGGCGTCGGCTTGACGAGCAGACCGAAGATCTTGCTCTGCTCGACCATCATCAGGTGCCGCGTCGGGTCGGCGACGCCGCGGCGGCGCAGGGTGTCCATCGCGGTGATCGCGAGGCGCTTGCGGTACGTCTCCGACGCGTAGTTGATGCAGAGGACCCCGTCGTCCTTCAGGTGGCCGATGTACTCGTCGAAGGCCTCCTGCGTGTAGAGATAGCTCTCGTTGAGCGCGAGCGTGCCGCTGGCGAGCACCGACTTGGTGTCGACGCCGGACAGCTGGATCAGGTCGTACTTCTCGGCCGAGCCGCGGACGAAGCTCCGCCCGTCCCGCAGGTGGATCGTGATCCGTTCGTCGTCGTAGGGCCGACCGAGGAAGTCGGCCATGTCCTCGCGCGCCATGCGGACGGTCGTTGCGTTGATGTCGACGCCGGTGATCCGCTGCGATTCCTGGTGCAGCGCGGTTTGGATGTCGGGCGTGCCGCCGAGGCCGATGACGAGGACGTTCTGGGGACCGGGACCCCGGAAGTAGCCGAACGCGTAGCAGGACCGCTCGTAGACGCCCTTCGACGCCTCGCCGTTCCAGCCGATCAGCGGCGACCCGTAGCTCGAGTCCTGCGTGAACCACATGCTCGGCAGCGCGTCGAGCGACTGGCGGATGCCGGCGTCCGTCGTCTCGACCTCGAGGCCGTGGACCGCGACGCGGGCCGTCGGGTCCCAGCGGTCGAAGCGCTGCGGCAGGTCGATCCGCTGGACGTCGGGGTTGGTCGCGACGACGTCGGCGGCGTTCTTCTCGATCAGCGCGAGCTGGCCCGCGGTCTCCCACTTCTGAATGCGGTAGGGCAGGAAGTCGTCGGCGAACACGAAGAGCGGCGCGCCGACCAGCAGCACGCCGACGACCATCGGCAGCTTGCGCTCACAGAGGATGGCACCGAGCAACCCGCACGCGATCGCGCAGGCCATCAGCATCTCGGGACCGGTCAGCGGACCGAGGACCAGGAAGATGCCGACGCAGCCGACGGCCGAGCCGAGCAGGTTCAGGCCGTAGCGAGCGTGCACGTTGCCGGCGGGGTCGGCCAGGATCGCCGAGATCGCCATGCCGGCCGAGAAGTAGGGCGCGGCCAGCGCGAGCAGGATGAAGACCGTCCAGAGGTCGAAGCCGAACTCGAGGTGGTCGGAGAACTGCGCGAAGACCACGTGCGCGACGACGAGGAGCACCGCCGTCCAAAGCAGGTTGCGCCGGACCACCGGCCGCGGGTCGCCGAGTTCGCGCCGCAGCGACAGCACCGAGCCGCCCGAGCCGAAGCCGAGCAGCACGACGCCGACCACGAGGAAGATCAGGCTGTTCTCCAGCGAGTACGCGAAGATCTTCGTCTCGAGCACCTCGAGCGTGAGCACGAGGCAGGACAGCACGAACAGGATCAACGGCATGGTTCGGGTGAACGCGGCAGGTTAGCCCGCCCACCACGCCGAGGACACGACGCAGCCCCGACGGGGTCAGCTCCGGGCTCCGAGGAGCGCCGGATGGGATGAAGGCGCCCCGCCGCCGCGCGCGAGCGTCGAAGCGGCGGTGCACCGCCTTGGTTTTTCGGCACTTGGTCCCTTGTCAGTCGAGCGGGACCCGGCTTGAATCCTCGTCCCGCTGCCCGAGGGCAGCCCTCTCGTGGAGAGATGGCAGAGCGGCTGATTGCACCACCTTGCTAAGGTGGCGTGGGGTTTTCGCCCCACCGGGGGTTCGAATCCCCCTCTCTCCGCCAGTTCCCGGCCGCGCGCTCGACGCCGAGCGCGCGGCCGCGTGACGCTCCCGAGCCCCACCATCGACGTGCTGCACGCGCTCCTTCCGCACCGCTGCCCGCCGCGCTGGACCGGCACCGCCGGCTCCCCGAGAACAGCCGCATCTCTCGCGGGGGCATGGACTTGGATCGCGCTCACGGCGGTGCTGACCGGCTGCAGCGCGCCGCAGCTCGCGCTG
>JBEAPQ010000377.1:0-5451 GCA_041164325.1 Planctomycetota bacterium
GTTGTCGATCGCCTGGCCGATCCCCTTGATCTCGGAGCGCAGGCGCTCGCTGACGATCAGGCCGGCCGGATCGTCGGCGCCGCGGTTGATCCGCAGGCCGGTCGACAGGCGCTGAAGGCGGACGGAGAGGTCGTTGTTCGAGCGCGCGAGGTTGTTCTGCGCGATGAGCGACGGGACGTTCGTGTTGATGCGAGCCATGGCAATCCTCCTTGATTGAGAGGCCCGTCAGGCGATCTCGCGCCTGCTGGTCTGCGTGGCCGCCAACTTCGCGGCCGTGGGCAGGACCGTCCCGCCCGACTGGATCTGTCCGCCGCGCGCACTCCCGCGCGGTCGGAGCGAACCGAGCTCGCCGCGGAACGCCGCGGCCTGCTGGTTCTCGTTGCGGATCGCGTCGTAGACCTCCTTGCGGTGGACCGCCACCGTCGCGGGAGCCTTGATGCCGATCCTCACCTTGTCGCCTCGGATGTCGACGATGGTGAGCTCCACCTCGTCGCCGATCATGATCGTCTCGTCTCGCTGTCGGGAGAGCACCAGCATGCGCGGGCTCCTTCCTTGGGCATCCGTGCCCGTCTCGGGGTTCCATCCGTGTCCCGCCGGCGCGGACCGCGCGCCGGCTCCTGCCGCTCCGCGCTCAGGCGGTCTTCGCGGCCGCCGCCTCGCCGAGCTGCACGAGCTCGTGGCGGGTCGACCAGCGCTTCTCGGCGAGCACCAGCTGCAGCGCGCGGCGGTTCGAGGAGTTGACGACCAGCGGCCCCTGCAGGTTCGCGGTGAGCGACTGGTCGCGCTTGTTCACGATGACGAGCACCTGGGCGTCGGAGACCTCGTCGAGCCCGAGCTCCTCCATCTGCTCCTTGCGGATGTTCGCCTGGAAGTCGGGGAGCCACAGCGCCGGGTCGGTGACCACGAACGCGAGGTCCGGGCTCTCGGTCGACTGGAGCCAGAAGAACACGCCGTTCTCGTCGGGCTGCAGGAGCGCGAAGGTCTTGTAGCTCGAGAACCCGAGCAGCCCCGCGGGGAACTCGAGAAGGCGCGATTCGTCGACGTCGACCATTCCAAAGCGCGTGGTCTGGATCTGCATGTCAGTGCTCCGTTCGGCTTCCTGTCCGGTTCGTGCCCGAGTCCTTCGGGTCCGGCGTCCACGCCGGCCGGGTTCCATCCCTGTCGGCCGCCGCGGACACGATCCGCGGTCGGCGCCCGCATGCCGCGGGCCGGTCACACGCCCCCGCTACCTCAGGTAGTCCAGGAGGCTCAGGTTCACCGAGCGGCTCGCGGCGGCGAGGCCGGCCTCCAGCTGCTGCTGGAGCTGGCTGAAGCGCGTCGCGGCGCTGGTGAAGTCGAGGTCCTGGATGCTGGATCGCAAGGCGAGATCCTGAATGCCGAGCTCTTCCTCGCGCCCCGTCGCATCGGCGACGCGCCGCGAGCGGACCCCGACGTCCGCGCGCGCCTCCGTGGCGCGGGCGAAGTCGGACTCCAGCCGGTCGGTTGCAATCTCAATGCCACGCTCGTCGTCGCCGAGAAGGGCGTCGCGGAGGGCGATGAGATGCGAGAACACGCTGTCGACGGCAACTGTTGCGCGGTCGGTGCCCGCAAATGTCGCCGAGGTGAAGGTCCCCGCGATGCCGAGGTCGGTCGCGGTGCCGCTGTCGTTGAGATCGGCGACGACCGTCTGGGCGCCGGCGGTCGCGTCGGTGAACTCGAGACCGTTCGTGGTGGCCGAGATCCCCGCCGTGAACTCGGCGGGCGCGATGCCGGCCGCGAGGGCCGCGGCGTTGATCCGGTCGACCGCGTCCTGGACGGTCTCGGCGCCGGCGATCTCGACCTCGAAGCTGCGGCCGTCGCGCAGGGTCACGCGGATGTCGCGGTCTGCGGCCGGGTCGGGGAGGCCGGTCTGCGGGTCGATCGCGCCGTTCGCGTTGCGGACGCCGCGGCCGTCGTTGAAGTCCGCGAGGCGGGTCGTCGCGGCGAAGGAGCGGATGCCGAGCTCCGTCGCGGTCGATCCCGAGACCTCCTCGATCGACATCGACGCGCCCGACAGCTCGTTGCGCACGTTCAGCCGCGTGCCGTCCTCGGAGATCTCGACACGGACGCCGATGCCCGCGGAGGCGACGGCGTTCTGGAAGTCCTGGACCGTGGTCAGGGTCGAGAGGTCGACCCGCTTCGTGACGCTGCCGTTCCGGATCGCGATCTCGCCGAGCGGAAGCGTCAGGCCCGACAGCGCGTCGAGCCGCGTGAGCTCGGTGATCTTCGGATCGAGGTCGGCGCCCGTTCCCGTCGCGCCGCCCGGATAGCTGCCCGAGAGCCCGAGGTCGCCCGCGGTGGTCGTCGAGTTCGAGTCGCGCACGACGATGCCGACGCCGGCCGAGGGCGTGATCGCCAGGCGGTCGCCCGTCGCGGGGTCGATCGCGACGACCGCGCCCGGATCGATCGACTGGATGGCGGCGTTCAGGCGGTCGACCACGTCGCCGACCGAGTCCGCGGTCGAGAGGTCGACCGACAGGGGCGTGCCGCCCACCTCGACCTCGATCGTGCCGGGCGTCACGCCGCGACCGTTCGCGCCCCGGAGGTCGGCGAGACGGGTCTCGGCGGTCATCGACGGATCGAGGTCCCGGTCGCCCTCGACGCGCCCCGAGAGCGCCCCGAAGGCCTGCGGCCCGCCCATCGTGAGACGGATGTCCGAAGCGAGCCCGAGATCCGCCCGCATGCCGAGGCCCGAGCCGACGTAGCGGATCCCCTGGTGCAGCGTCTCGAAGGGCTCGCGCGCATGGGCGTCGCCACCGAAGAGGTGGATCCCCCGCTGCTCGCGATTCGCGATCGAGAGGAGCGCGTTGATCATCGAGTCGACGACGGTCGCCTGGTTCCGGCGGGTCGCCGCGTCGCTGCCGACGCCGATCTGGGAGAGGCCGATCCCCTTCGCCTCCTGCAGGATGTCGCTCACGTCGGCGAGGGCGGCGTCGAGGGCGTTCAGGCTCGCGTCGGCCTGGGCGAGGTTCCGGACGCGCTGGTCCCGGCGCTCGATGGCGTCGTCGAGGACGGCCACCGTCGAGGCGCCGATCGCGTTCTCCGAGGGGCGGGTGAACTCCTTGCCCGTCGCCAGCCGGACCTGCAGCGTGAGCAGGTCGCGGTTCGTGTTCTGGATGCCTGCAAGCGCAATTCTCGACGCAAGCTGGTTCGGAACGCGGGCGAGGATGGCAGGAATTGCGCTCATGCGGGAGGTCCGGCGACAGAGGGGCAAGCCCCGTTCCTCCTCGCCGCTCCGGCGGCCCCGGCCCACTTCGGACGCAGCCCGGACGCGGCGACGATCGAAGACGAAATGGGGCGATTTCCCCAACTCGACTGCCACGCCTCGTCTGGATGACGCATGATCGCATGCCCTATGGGGGCAAGCCCGGCGCTCCCCACCGCCATGGAGAGGGCCGGACGGGATTCGTTGGAGTCCGCGTGGCATCCCTGCCCGCGGCCGACATCGGATCGATGGGTGTGGAGCGGCGTGCCCCCTCACGAGGGGGGCACCCCTCCGCCCGGCCCCAGGGCGGGTGTCACACGATGCAGTGCGAACGCAGGAGCGGGTGGAAACCGGCCAGTTCCCGAGGACGCCCCATCGCCACGGACACCCCCTGTCCCGACGGCCAGAGCGCCGCATCGCCGCGCGAGGCGCCCCTCGGACGGATCCCCGCCCCCACGCCCTTGCACGTCGCGCGGCATGGGCCACAATCCACGGATGCTCCGCCCCTCACTCGCGACCTTCCGACACGCCCGTTCGCTGACCGGCACCATCACCTTCGCGTGCCTGGCCGGGCAGGCCCTCGCCACCGACGTCCTCCTGATTCCCGACTCCGGGAACGACCGCATCTGGATGGCGAGCCCCGTCGACGGCTCGATCCTCGACGACTCCTTCATCGGACCCGACGCGTTCCTGTCGCAGCCGATCCAGATCATCCCCTCGGGGACGGGCACGCTCCTCGTCACCGACGAGAACCGCGACGCCGTCTTCGAGTACTCGGGCTTCGGCAACTACCGCCGCACGATCGCGGGCCCCGAGCACGGGGTCGACCGCGCGTACGGGATCTGCGTGAAGGACGGCTTCGCCTACTTCACCTCGGTCGGGAACCGGAAGGTCTTCCGCGTGAACCTCGCGGGCGGGGTGCCAGAGGTCTTCTGCGACTTCATCGACCGCGGCGATCCGCGCGGGATCCAGCCGTTCGGATCGGGCTTCCTCGTCGGGAACTCGACGACCGACGACATCGAGATCGTGACCGCGACAGGCGCCATCCAGCCGACGCCGTTCCACACCTCGGACGGGCTCCTCGGGATCAACTTCCCGCAGCAGATGCACCCGCTCGAGGGCGGAAACTGGATCGCCACGGGCTTCAGCGCGCCGTGGGGGATCTACTTCTACGACTCGCTTGGATTCCAGTACAGCGCGTACGCGAGTCCCGAGGTGTACCTCTCGCCGCGCGGCTGCTACCTCCTCGACAACGGCGACCTCCTCTACACGGGCGGCACGCGCATCGACCGGATCGCGATCAAGACGGCGACCAACCAGAACCTGGTGAACCAGATCGGAACGAGCTTCCGCTGGATCGACCGATTCACGCTGCCCGAGTCGTGCACGGGCGACCTGAACGGCGACCTGTCGGTCGACGCCGCCGACCTCGCCGAACTCCTCGGCGCGTGGGGCACGGCGTCGAAGACCGCCGACCTGGACGGCAACGGGCAGGTCGACGCCGCGGATCTCGCGGTCATGCTGGGCGTGTGGGGCCCGTGCTGACGTCGCGGGTGGCGCGGGCGGGCCTACCCGGGTCGTGATCGACGCGATCGTGAACGACGTGCCGCGTGTTCCGACGCCCGAGGACTCCGACGCCCGAGGACGTCGGGCACCCATGAGGTTCCGCAGACCGAAAAAATCCGCGGGACCGGCTTGCGACCGGTCCCGCGGGCGTTCGAATCGACGGCTGGACGAGCCGATCAGCGGCGACGACGGCCGGCGAGGCCCGCGAGGCCGAGGAGCGCGAGCGCGCCCGGCGCGGGGATCGTGCTGAAGGTCACGTTGTCGAGGCGGACCGAACCCGACGCGGCGTAGCTGCCGGTCGAGGTGACCGCATCGACGAGCGCGCGCCAGCGGACGATGACCTCGCTCTGTCCGTCGGCCATCGCGCCGAGGCTGACGGTGTTCGAGTAGAGCGCGTTGTAGGTCGTCGAGTTCCAGGTGCCGGGCGCGCCGCCGCCGCCCGACTGAAGGACGTCGTATGTCGCGACGAGCGTGCTCCAGTTCGCGCCGCCGTCGACGCTCATGACGAGCTCGAACTGCTTGGCGCCGGTCGAGCTGCGGCACTGGTCCCAGCTGAGTTCGACGTTCGAGTAGCCGAGGGTCGAGACGCGCGCCTCGTAGTAGTCGCCGGTGAGCCAGTTGTTGCTCGAGAACGAGTACTGCGAGCCGTTGCCCGAGGGCGA
>JBEAPQ010000378.1:0-3105 GCA_041164325.1 Planctomycetota bacterium
CCGACGTCTCGAGCACGAGGCGTCCGGCGTCGGTGCGGTAGCGGTAGTTGTCGGTCTCCTTCGTGTAGGCGCTCTCCCACGTGCCGTGCCGCGCGTCCTCGTCGCGGAGCTCCGCCTCCGATAGGCCACCCGTCGGGTTATCCGCGCCGGCGAACACGTCTTCGACTGCGACCTCCGAACCGCCGGTCCTGCGGATCTCGGCGATGGCCTTCGGTGCGTCGACCCGCGTCGGGTCGACCTCGAGGACGTGCCCCCAGAGATCGACGGCGCCGAGCCAGTCCTTCTGCTTCTGGTAGTCCTTGGCGAGACGGACCAGTCCGGTCACGTAGCTCTTCTGCAGCTTCTCGAAGCTCTCGGCTTCCGGGTCTGCGGCGAGGAGCTTCTCGACGACTGTCTTGCGCGCGGCGCGGTCCTGCTGCGGCTTGGGTTTCCCGTCGTGGAGCTCGACCCAGAGGAAGCGGTCGTGCGTTGCCCGGTCGGGGTCACCTGCGGCATCGGCGATCGCGGCCGAGACTGCGAGCACGTCGAGCGAGCGTGCGTCGCGCATCAGCGCGCGGTCGGCGGCGCGACGGGCCGGTTCGAGCCGCCCCGCTGCGAGCTCGCCTGCGGCTTCACGGATCAGTGCCTGGATCGTTGGTGCGGTGGCGGGGTCCTGGACGTCGGGAACGGCGAGGAGCAGGAACGCGGCGAAGGCCGGGATCGTCGACATCGAGTTCGCGTGTCTGTCTGCCGAGTCGGAGGGCGGCAGGAGGGGCGGGGCGCGGCGAGGGCGGAGCATAAGCCGCCCACCGTGTCTCACGAAGGTTGCGGCGTGCGGCGCGTGCAGGCGACGCGGTCGCGCACCCCTCGATCCTGGATCGTGCCGTGCGAGAGGCGTCCTTCGATGGCCGGAGTCAGACGCGGAACGCGTCCTCGCCACGCGCTGTGCGGAGGCTGTGACTCTATTGAGTCACGGCCTCTCACGCGGCCGCGGAGCGGCCGCCAAGCAAGCACGTCAGAGCCTGTAGGCTGATTTCGTCACAGGCTCTGCGGAGGCGTCGCCACGGCGGCCACGCGCGCCGTCCGCCGGATGTGGAGCTCGTCGCGCATGTTGTCTCAAAACTGTTCATACGCGATCACGATGTTCCGAGCTCTCCCGCACCCGAGGGTGGGAAGAGAGTGTCCGATCCCCGTAAGCCGAGTTCTGGTGCCGTCCGCATGGGACGGTGGCGACCATTTCTCTAGGAGTGCCCTCGCAGGCACCCTCGAACGACCTTCCGGAGGGTTGGGCGCGGGCCACGCCACCCTCCACGGTCTTCCTCCAGGTGGGGTTTGCCTCGATCGGCCGCGGTCACCCGAGGCCTCGGTGTCGCTCTTGTCGCACCGTTTCACCCTTGCCGTCGGGAGTCCGGAGACGCCCAGGCCGGCGGTGTCGTTTCTGTGGCACTTTCCCTGTCCTGTCGGCCGAAGCCGTCGGATCGGTGGGCGCTACCCACCACCTTGCCCTGTGGAGCCCGGACTTTCCTCCCGCGGAGTGTGAGCTCCACCGGCGGTCGCCCGGAGATCGGACACGGTGGAGCGTAGCGACGCCGAGTGAGCCGTAAAGAGGCACGACGCGGCCCACTTGCCAAGTCGATCGACCCTCGTAGGTTGCAGTCGTCGCGCGAGATCCCTCGGAGAAACAACGGCCTCCGATCGGACCCCTCGCGACAGCCCGAACTCCGTCGCGTCCTTGCCTTCTCACGCGTCGGATTCTGGGGAACGAGCGTGGCCTTCGCGCCTCGCCCCTGGAACGCCTTCGGGTCCACACCTTGGCTTCTCACCTCAGGCTTCCCACGTGCTCTCTCAACTGCTTCTCGGCGTCGTGCTGCATAGCGCGGTCGCCCTGACGGCCCCAGTCTCTGGCGACGCGCTCGGATCACAGCGCGGCGAAGGGTTCCAGGATCCGTCGGTCCGCATCCTCCCGATGTCGGACATTCCTCAGCCCCCCGCGTCGGACCCGACGCGCGACGGGGCAGGCGCTCCGGTTCCGGAGCCGACGACCCTTCTGCTCGTCGGCTCGGGTCTCGTCGGCGTCGCGACGTCTTCGCGTCGTCGTCGTCGCGCCGAACTCGAGGACGCGGCGGCCGTGGCTACGGCGTCCGCAGAAGCGAACTGAGGTCGCTCTTCGCGCACCGGCTGGGGCCATCCCCGGAAGACTGCGACGCGCTCTGATGTCGACGGCGGCCACCATCGCGAAGCCGCCGCACGCCCTAGGTCACGACCTGTCGGGTCCGAACGCGAGGAAGCGTTCGAGGATGACCATCGCGGCGACGCTGTCCGCTACCTGACGGCGCTTGGCTGCGCGCACGCCGAGATCCTTGAGCCGCGCGTGTGCCTCGTCGGTCGAGTAGGCCTCGTCGACGGTGTGCACAGGGATGTCGGTCGCGCGCCGCAGTGTGGCCACGAAGCCGAGGGTCCGCTGCGCGCGCGGGCCGATCTTGCCGTCTCCGTCGAGCGGCAGCCCGACCACGAGAGCCTCGGTCTCCCGGTCCGCGGCCAGCGCAGCGATCTCCCGCGCGCAGCTCGCATCGTCGCGGCCGACGACCGCGGGCAGCGGCACGCGGATCGCGCCCGTCCAATCGGTGGCCGCGAGGCCGGTCCGCCGATCGCCGAAGTCCACGGCGAGGACGCGCCGCGGGGATGGGCCTCGGTCGGTCACAGCAGGTCCTCGCAGCCGCGGCTGCGGAGCTCGGCCTGGAGCGCCTTCAGCTCCTCGGCGCGCGACCGGGGGCACACGAGGATCGCGTCCCCGGTCTGCACGACAACTAGGTCCTCGACGCCGAACAGCGCAACCGTGCGGGGGCCATCGCCGTACACGACGCAGTTCCGGGCGTCGAGCAGCACGGCCCGGGCGTCCTCGACGAGGAACGTGGAGTTCCCCGCCGGGTCGGCTGGAGACACGCTCGGCAGCGCGGCGAACGACCCGACGTCGTTCCAGTCGAGGTCAGCCTCGACGACGGCCACCCGCGGCGCCTGCTCGAGCACCGCGTAGTCGACGCTGATGCGCGGGCATGCACGGAATGCTGCTTCGGCAGCCGCCGCATCCCCGGTGCGGAACGCGTCGAGCATGAGCCTCGCATGGCC